>WLDW01000071.1 GCA_009704605.1 Actinomycetota bacterium | reverse complement strand
GCTTCAAGTTGGTAACTCACGCCTACGAAGTGTTAGGTGATGACCAAGCAAGACGTCGGTACGACTCCGGTGGTGACTCTCAGAGCTTTGGCTTTGGAGACATCTTTGAAACATTCTTTGGTGGCGGACGACGGGGACCACGCTCTAGAGCCGAACGAGGTCAAGATGCCCTGCTTCGAGTTGAGCTAAGTTTCGAAGAAGCAATCTTTGGAGTAGAGAAGTCAATTCCGGTTGACACGGCTGTTTTATGCGATACCTGTAATGGAAGTTGTGCCAAGCCTGGCACCAGCCCGAGAGTTTGTGACATCTGCCACGGAAGTGGTCAGGTGCAAACTCAAGTTCGTTCACTGCTTGGTGCCATGGTTACAACTAGCCCATGTGGTTCTTGTCGCGGCTACGGTCACGTCATACCAGAGCCTTGTTTAGATTGTCGTGGCCAGGGAAGAGTGCGGGCAAGAAGAGACATCGAACTAAAAATTCCAGCCGGTGTTGAAGACGGCATTCGGTTGCAGCTATCTGGCTCTGGTGAAGTTGGATTTGGTGGTGGCCCAAGTGGTGATCTCTACGTTGATGTTTCTATTGCCCCTCATCAGCTATTTGGTAGATCTGGTGACGAGCTGACTTGCGAGCTAGAGCTACCTCTTCATGAGGCAGCTCTTGGAACGCTGGTAAAGATAAAGACTTTTGACGGGGAACTCGAATTACAAATTCCGGCCGGTTCACAAACCGGTGACACCGTGAGCGTAAAAGGAAAAGGCTTTGGCAGGCTTCGCCAATCTGGCAGAGGCGATTTGGTCGTAACTCTTTCGGTAAAGATTCCAACAAAGTTGGACTCAAAGCAAAAGGAACTATTTAGAACACTAGCCGGCTTGCGTAAGGCTGACACTGCTGGTCTTGTCCCGAGAAAGTCAGGCGCGTTCCAGGGAAGACGCCGTGGTTGAGCCACTATTTATCTCACCGATTCCATCTGACACAAAAACCGGTTCCAAAATCAGAATTGCTGGTGCCGAGGCAAAGCACGCCATGTCGGTTCGCAGACTACAAATCGGTGAAGCAATAGCCGTATCTGATGGTCAGGGCCAAAAGGTTCGCGGCAAGGTAAGGCAACTCTCTAAGGATTTTCTAGAGCTAGATGTTGAATCAGTGGAAACAATCGAAAGGCCAAAACCGCAACTGGTTTTAGTTCAGGCTTTAGCCAAGGGAGATCGCGATGAAATGGCGGTGCAAGCCTGCACCGAGCTTGGCATTCAAGCTGTGATTCCGTGGCAGAGCGAAAGATCAGTTTCGATTTGGAAACCTGAAAAACAAGACAAGCACCGACTTCGTTGGCAAACCATCGCAACCGAAGCTGCCAAGCAATCGCTTAGACCCTTTATCCCTGAGGTTGAAAAGGTGTTGGGAACCAGTGAGCTAGTAGATCGCCTGAGGAGTTTCGACCTGACGCTTGTTTTAGACCCAACATCAACCACCTCACTGACAAGTGTGCCAATAGTGGGGCACCAGTCAATAGCCATCGTTGTCGGCCCAGAAGGTGGAATTAGCCCGCAAGAACTTGAGCAGTTTCGCTCCGCTGGTTTGAGCCTGGTTGGTCTTGGAAGCGGCATTTTGAGAACATCAACGGCTGGCGTGGCGGTAGCTTCCTACCTTCAAGCAACCCTTGGAAATTGGAGCTAGGGCTAGCTAAAACTAGACTGAAATACATGACAGAAGCTAACTGCATCTTTTGCAAAATTGTCTCAGGCGATATTGCCTCGGACAAAATTGCAGAAACTGCGAACACCTTGGCACTTAGAGACATTGCTCCGCTATCAAAGGTCCATCTGTTAGTCATCCCCAAAAAGCATTACAAGAACGTTGTTGAGCTATCGGAAGCGTCTCCTGCGGTACTGGGTGAGCTAATGTCGCAGGCAACCTCACTGGCTCAAGAACATACCAATGGCTCTTTCAGGCTACAGTTCAATACCGGCAGCGAAGCAGGACAGACCATTTTTCACGCCCATGCCCACGTTTTATCAGATAGCTCAAAGGACGGCTCTTGACATCATCCGAATCTAAAGATTCAAAAACTGTCGTAATAGAAATTTCCGGTGTTGACCCCATATTCGTATTTGGGCCTGAAGACAAACTACTTAGAACCATCGAGGAAAGCTTCCCGGATGTTCGCTTCACAGCGCGTGGCAATGAGATTGAGATTTCTGGACCTAGTTCATCTGTTGCACTAGCTGAGCAGCGCTTGAGACAGATTATTTCTGCCGTTTCTTCAGGTAGGGAAGTTACCCCAGCCGATCTGAGAAGAACCGAGCCTGATCTTCTCTCACAAAGCATTCTTAGTTCCAGAGGTAAGTCGATCAGACCAAAAACCGCTGGTCAAAAAGAGTATGTCGAGTCAATTGATAAAAACACCATTGTTTTTGGGATTGGTCCTGCGGGAACCGGAAAGACCTACCTAGCTATGGCAAAGGCCGTGCAGGCTCTGCAGCGCAAGGAAGTTTCCAGAATCATCTTGACTAGGCCAGCAGTTGAAGCCGGGGAGCGCCTTGGCTTTCTTCCTGGAACTCTGAGCGAGAAAATCGACCCTTACCTAAGACCATTATTTGATGCCCTCCACGAGATGCTAGATCCTGATGCAGTCCCAAGGATGATTGCCACCGGAACTATTGAAGTTGCGCCGCTTGCCTACATGCGAGGCCGGACACTGAATGACTCTTTTATCATTTTGGACGAGGCTCAAAACACCACCGCGGAGCAGATGAAGATGTTTCTAACTCGCCTGGGCTTCAATTCCAAGATGGTTGTCACAGGAGACATCACTCAAGTTGATTTGCAAGGCGGAGTATCAGGCCTAAGAGTTGCCTCGAGAGTTCTTGCCAACGTCGAAGATGTTTACTTCTCTCAGATGAGCTCCGCAGATGTCATTAGACATCCGCTGGTTGGAAAGATCGTAGATGCCTATGATCGAGCTGACGCCGCCAATCCCAAAAAGGCAAACTAGTTGAGTATTGAAATAAGTAACGAAACCGAATTTGCTGTTGACGAAGTTCGGGTTCTTAGACTTGCCGAATTTGCCTTGGATCGAATGAAAATTGATCCAGCAGCTGAATTGGCAATTATCTTTGTTGACGAACCTGCTATGGAGCTATTGCACTTGCAGTGGATGGATGAGCCAGGCCCCACAGATGTTCTTAGCTTTCCGATGGATGAGCTTCGCCCAGGAACGGAGTCAGAGCCAACACCTGCTGGCTTGCTTGGAGACATTGTTATTTGTCCAACCGTTGCGCAAAAGCAAGCGGTAACAGCTGGCCATGAAACCATCAACGAGATTCTTCTTTTGACGACCCACGGTGTGCTGCACCTATTGGGCTTTGATCACGCGGAACCAGAAGAAGAACTTGAGATGTTTGGCATTCAGAAGTCAATATTGAAGGCCTACTACGAAAGCGAGAGCAGTCAACTTGTCGGAGAGTAACAGGTTCGCCTTTATCGGCAAAGTATTTGCAAAAAAGCAGGTGGACTCCACCGAGGCTGAGGAGTATGAGCAAGACCTAATTGAATCAGTCGAGGACTTCTCAGAAACCATTACCCGCGAGGTAATGATTCCAAGAATTGACATCGCAACAATCACTGCCGAATCCAATCTGGATAGTGCGATGACCATGTTTTTATACAGCGGCTACTCCCGACTGCCGGTTACTGGCAAGAACACAGATGACATCGTGGGGATCTTGTACCTAAAGGATGTAGCGAAGATTCTTCACGAATCCCCAAAGCTCATGTTTGAGAAAACCGCTGAGGACCTTGCCAGGTCGGCAATTTTCGTACCGGAGTCCAAGCCACTTAAGGACCTTTTGCAGGACATGCAAAAAAGCTCCACACACATAGCCATAGTGATCGATGAGTACGGCGGGGTAGCGGGACTTGTAACAATGGAAGACGTTATTGAAGAGCTAGTTGGTGACATCGCGGATGAGTACGACAAGGAAGTTCCTGATGTAGAAAAGCTCGCAGTTGACCTTTATCGGGTAAACGCTCGTTTTTCTCTATTTGAGCTAGGCGAACTACTGGAAATCGAGCTAGAAGACGATGACGTTGATTCGGTTGGCGGTTGGCTCACCAAGAGCCTAGGGGCTATTCCTAAACTTGGTGATCAGATTGTGATCAACAGCCTTGAACTTACGGCCGATAGAGTTGAGGGCCGGGCCAAGAGACTTGTAACCGTCTTAGTTCGAGTACTTGCTGAAAAGGAACCTGAGGAACTGTCAACTGATGAGTAGTGAATTTCGCGCTGGGTTTGTGACCTTCGTTGGTCGACCCAATGTCGGGAAATCAACTCTCACAAACGCCCTTGTAGGTGAAAAGATTGCTATCACGAGCGACAAACCGCAAACCACAAGAAAAGCCATTCGGGGGATTGCCCATCTCGATTCAGGTCAACTAATCATTGTTGACACCCCTGGTCTTCATCGCCCAAGGACATTACTTGGTGAAAGGCTTAACGATCTAGTTGCCTCAACTCTTGGCGAGGTGGACGTAATAGGAATGTGTTTCCCCGCGGGTGACAAAATTGGCCCAGGGGATAAGTTCATCAACGAACAGCTAAGTAGCTTTCCAAAAGCCAAGTGCGTTGCGATTGTTACCAAGAGCGAAACAGTTTCCAGAGAAGAACTCGCCAATCAACTGCTCGAGGTTTCTAAACTTCGCAACTGGAGCGAGATCATTCCAGTCTCTGCCATCGCTGGTTCCCAACTTGATGAGTTAGCTCAATTACTTGTTGGCATGATGCCACTATCTGAAGAGCTTTACCCCAAAGAGACAATCACTGACGAATCAATTGAGTCCCGAATCTGTGAACTGATTCGAGAAGCATCTCTGGAAGGGGTTCGTCACGAGCTTCCGCACTCACTAGCGGTAACCATGGACGAGATGAAAAAACGAGAGAACTCTGAACTCACTGACATTCACGCCAACATATTTGTTGAACGTGACAGTCAAAAAGGCATTGTTTTAGGCAAGGGCGGTTCGCGCCTAAAAGACGTGGGAACCAGAGCCCGCAAGG
>WLDW01000070.1 GCA_009704605.1 Actinomycetota bacterium | reverse complement strand
TTCAAGAAGGTTAGCTTTGCCTACGCCTCTGCGGAAGAGCACCGCGACGGGAAACTAGTTTTAGACTCTGTGAGTTTCAAGATCAAGACAGGTGACCGAGTTGCACTGGTTGGACCATCAGGTGCCGGGAAATCAACTGTCTTTTCCCTTATTGAACGCTTTTACGAACCAACCTCTGGCGAGATTTTGCTTGAGGGCACACCTGTTACTGAGTTATCGCGCGACGCCTTGCGTTCTCAGATTGGATATGTCGAGCAAGATGCCCCTGTGCTAGCCGGCTCTCTTAGAGATAACTTATTGATTGGTTCGCCGAATGCCACGGATAAAGAGCTGAAATTTGTATTGGGCGAAGTGAATCTAACAGCAGTGCTGAAGAGGGATAAGCGAGGCTTAGACGCCGAAGTTGGCGAGGCTGGAATCATGCTCTCTGGAGGAGAGCGGCAGCGCCTCGCGATAGCCAGGACACTGCTAGCAGCTCCACCGATTCTTATTCTTGATGAAGCCACATCTGCTCTGGATGGACTAAACGAGCAGCACATGAGAGAGGCCATTGACGCTGTTGCCCAAGGTAGGACCATGATTGTTATTGCTCACCGGCTATCGACTGTTGTTGACAGTGACCTGATCATCGTTTTAGACCAGGGCAAGGTCGTCGGCTCAGGAACTCACTCTGAGCTTGTGAAGTCCACGCCACTTTACAAGCAGCTGGCCAAGCATCAACTGTTGGTGTAACTAAAGCTCTTTGTTCGGGCTAGGCTAAAACTCATGAACTACCCACTGCTTGCAGGAATTGGTGATTTACTCTCCAGGAAAACTGCAGAACTTCTGGATCAAGCCGACGAACTCAAGGAATTCCGTAAAGAGTTTTTCATCAAAGATGAGTCTCTTTGCTACCTAGATGGAAACTCACTTGGCCGCTTACCACTTGCAACCATCGAGAAAGTTTCTGACTTTCTAGAAAACGAGTGGGGAACAGAACTTGTCGATGGTTGGAGTCATTGGATTGATGAAGCTCAACCAGCAGGAGATCTTCTAGGAAGAGCAACCTTGGGGGCAGCTAGCGGTCAGGTGCTAGTTTGTGACACTACCAGTGTTAATTTCTATCAACTTTGTGTTGCTGCAATCAACTCTCGTCCGGGACGAAAAACAGTAATTATCGACTCTGCTAACTTTCCTACCGACCGATTCGTACTTCAGGGAATTGCAGAGCAGCTCAATTTGAAACTGATCACACTTGATACCGACGGCACCGGTGGTCCAGGCTCTGTCCCAATCGCATCCGAGAACGAGCTAGTGACAGCTGAATTGCTAGCGCCATATTTGAGCACCGACGTTGCATTAGTGACACTGCAGGCAGTCAACTATCGCTCTGGAGCCAGAGCAAATCTAAAGGCAATTACGGATTTGGTGCGCTCTTTCGGTGGGCTTGTGGTGTGGGACGCATCCCACGCTGGCGGGTCGGTTGAACTTAATTTTGATGCCAATGGAGTCGACTTGGCTGTTGGTTGTACTTACAAGTACGGCAACAGTGGCCCCGGTTCTCCAGCTTGGTTGTACGTTCGCAAGGAACTGCAGTCCAGCTTGAAAGTGCCAATCCAAGGCTGGTTCGCTCAGGAGGATCAGTTTGCAATGGGACCCGTTTTCGACAAGAACCTAGGCATTCGCGGCTTCCAGATCGCTAGCCCATCAATTGTTGGCATCAGGGCGGTCCAAGCTAGCTACGAAATGATTGAGCGGGCCGGTATTTCTCGCATTGCCAAAAAGGCAGCCATTGGCACCGAGCTAATGATCGCTCTATTTGATGCCTGGCTAGTTCCACTGGGCTTTACGCTTTTGACCCCAAGAGATCACAGGCTTCGCGGCGGTCACATCACGATCGGTCACCCAGAAGCCAAAAGAATTGCGGCAGCCCTTAGGCAATTTGCTCAAGTTGTTCCTGACTACCGGATGCCAAATTCCATCAGGCTCGCAATTTCCCCATTACCAACAAGTTTCGTTGAAGTTTTCGAGGGATTCGAAAGAATCAGAGATTCTGTTGCACGTAAGGATTATGAGAAAATTCAAGACAGTGGAAATCGAGTTACCTAAATGAGCGAAAAGCACGACAAGGCCGTTACGTACACAAGCTATCTAAAGGTAGATGAGTTACTTGAATTGCAGCAGCCGCTATCTGATGGACCTGAACACGATGAGCTTCTATTCATAACTATTCATCAGGTCTACGAGCTTTGGTTCAAACAACTGCTGCATGAAAGTGCGGCATTACAAGTTGCTCTGGAACAGTCCCAAACCCACAGATCGCTTTCGATACTTGGCCGAATGAGAACCATTATGAAAACTTGCGTAGCGCAGCTAGACATTCTTGAAACAATGACTCCGCTGCAGTTTAATTCATTCCGCGGTCGACTAAGTTCAGCATCTGGTTTTCAATCCGCTCAGTTTCGTGAACTAGAAGCAGTTCTTGGAAGGCGCGATCAGGCAGGATCAGATGCCAAGGCGGGAACTGGAATGTCAATGGCCTCACACCTTGTTCCTGGATCTGCCGCCAGGAAAAGAGTCGAGGCTGCGATGACTAGAGCGAGCCTCTACGACAGCGCGCTAAAGTTTTTTGACTCTCGCGGTCACAAAATGCCAAAAGATGTTCTTGATAGAGATGTGTCACTTCCTTACGAAGCAAACGAGCAAGTTCAGGAAGCTTTGTTGGCGGCTCACCGAAATGATCCGGAAGCCAACATGGTGGGCGAAGCCCTCATGGATCTAGACGAAGGTTTCCAGGAGTGGCGTTACCGTCACGTGAAAATGGTTGAGCGCACCATTGGAGCCAAGATGGGAACCGGTGGCTCCGCGGGGGTTGGCTATCTGGCAAGCACCCTATTTAGGCCCGTATTTGCTGACCTTTGGGCGATTAGATCTAAGTTCTAGAAGCTATTTGAACCACGTTTTGCAGCAGCATCGCGCGGGTCATTGGACCCACTCCGCCTGGGTTTGGAGATAGGTAGCCAGCAACTTCTGACACCTTTGGGTCAACATCCCCAACGAGAGCTCCCGATGCGATTCTGCTAATGCCCACATCCAATACCACTGCGCCAGCTTTGACCCACTCTGGCTTCACAAAATGAGGAACACCAATAGCGGCAACAATCACATCCGCGTTTTGTAAGGCCTCAGGGATATTCTTACTGGCCGAATGCAACAGGGTTACGGTTGCGTCAATTCCTTTTCGAGTAAGTAGTAGACCAAGTGGTCTTCCAACCGTTACTCCCCTGCCTAGAACCGCTACTTTTTTCCCACTGAGTGAAATCTCGTATCTACGAAGTAGTTCAACTATGCCAGCTGGAGTGCAAGGAACTGGCGAATTCATTTCACCCGAAACGTTCAGAACTAATCGGCCAAGATTAACTGGATGCAATCCGTCAGCATCTTTTGCTGGATCAATAAGTTCAAGAAGCTCCAGTGAATCAATTCCCACCGGAAGTGGTAGTTGAATGATGTAGCCGGTGACATCCTTGGATGAGTTCAACTCATTGATTGCCTTCAAGATGTCTGCTTTAGAAGCACTTGCCGGTAAATCAATCCGGATGGACTTCATGCCTACCTCAGCGCAGTCACGGTGCTTTCCCGAAACGTAGGTGTGAGAACCTGGGTCATCTCCAACCAGCAAGGTTCCAAGACCTGGAATTATGCCGCGCTTTTTTAGGTCAGCAACTTGGGTTGTAAGTTCCTTCTTTATGGCTTTAGCCGTAGCTAGACCATCAAGAATTATGGCGCTCAAGTGCTACCAGTTCTCTAGGCCGGAATAAAGTGGGAACTTCTCGGTCAAAACTCGAACCCGAGCCTTTAGCGCCTGAGTGTCTGGGTTTGGAAGCAATACCTGAGCGATGATCTCCGCAACCTCGGTGAACTCGGCTGCCCCGAATCCACGTGTGGCAAGAGCTGGAGTTCCGATTCGAACGCCTGAAGTCACCATTGGTGGTCTTGGGTCATTCGGGACAGAGTTTCGGTTCACGGTGATACCCGCATCGTGGAGCAAGTTTTCAGTTTCTTTTCCATCGATAGGGGCATTTCGAAGATCAACCAAAACCAAGTGAACATCGGTTCCACCAGTCAAGATGGAAACTCCATTTGCCTTCACATCTGGCTGGACCAGACGCTCTGCGATGATTCTTGCTCCCTCGATGGTTCGCTGCTGGCGCTCCTTGAATTCAGGGCTCATGGCCGCCTTGAAGGCAACCGCTTTGGCAGCAATTACGTGCATTAGAGGTCCGCCCTGCTGACCTGGGAATACTCCCATGTCAATCTTCTTGGCATACTCTTCCTTGCAAAGAATTAGACCGGATCTCGGTCCACCGAGGGTTTTGTGAACAGTTGTGGAGACAACGTCAGCGTATGGAACAGGTGATGGGTGCAGCCCTGCTGCAACTAAACCAGCAAAGTGAGCCATATCAACCCACAGCTTTGCTCCCACTTCATCAGCAATCGAGCGGAACGCTGCGAAGTCCAGATGCCTTGAGTAAGCAGACCAACCAGCGATGAGAACCTTTGGTTTGGTCTCGAGCGCACGGGCTCGGACTATTTCCATATCAATCAAATTTGTGTCGGGGTTTAGTCCGTAGGCGTGTGGCTCATAGGTCTGACCAGAAAAGTTCAACTTCATTCCATGAGTTAGGTGTCCGCCGTGAGCAAGCTCAAGACCCAAAATACGATCGCCTGGTTTTGCAAGAGCCATCATCAGTGCTGCGTTGGCGGTAGCGCCGGAATGTGGTTGAACGTTTGCGTGCTCTGCTCCAAAAAGCTCTTTTGCTCGGGTGCGGGCTAGCTCCTCTGCAACGTCAACAACTTCGCAACCACCGTAGTAACGCTTGCCAGGATATCCTTCGGCGTACTTATTGGTAAGTACCGACCCTTGGGCTTCTAGGATTCCCCTCGAGACAAAGTTCTCACTGGCAATCATTTCCAATGTATGCCTTTGGCGATCAAGCTCCTGCTGCAATACGGCAGCAATTTCTGGATCGGTCTCAGAAAGTGGCTTGGAAAAATTCGATGGCTGGCTACTTGTAGTCAATCGGGGCTCCTCGTTTTTAGTAGCTTACCAGAGCCAAT
>WLDW01000007.1 GCA_009704605.1 Actinomycetota bacterium | reverse complement strand
AGAGTCAACCACCGCTCTGCTCTCTGCTGGAATAACGCCAGTTATGACCAAAGAA
Source organism: Actinomycetota bacterium (assembly GCA_009704605.1). Taxonomy (GTDB): domain Bacteria; phylum Actinomycetota; class Actinomycetes; order Actinomycetales; family Microbacteriaceae; genus Rhodoluna. Next base: position 16,207 of record WLDW01000007.1, on the reverse strand, counting down.
CAACTTACCGAGACCAAAAAGTTTGCAACTGGCCAGGCCGCAAAAACCATGGAACAGGTTCTTGAGCTTGGATCTGATTGTAAAGAAGCAGAGCTTGAGCTAGCGGTCGTTCTTGGCGGAGACGGCACCATCTTGAAAGCCGCCGAAATCGTTCGGGAATCTCAGACTCCGTTGCTTGGTATAAACCTCGGCCACGTTGGTTTCTTAGCCGAGAGCGAAAAGAACGAAATTGGTTCCACCATTGAGAGAGTTGCCAAGCGCGATTACATAGTGAAAGAGCGCCTGACGCTTGACGTTTCGGTTTTGCTAGAAGGTAAAGAGGTATACCGCACCTGGGCACTAAACGAAGCCGCGGTTGAAAAAAGCGCTCGCGAGAAGATGCTCGAGGTAGTTGTTGAAATCGATAGCAGGCCGCTATCAAGTTTTGGTTGCGATGGCATCGTGGTCTCTACACCAACCGGTTCCACAGCTTACGCTTTTTCTGCCGGGGGACCAGTAGTTTGGCCATCGGTTGATGCGCTACTACTTGTTCCACTAAGCGCTCATGCCTTGTTCGCAAGACCGCTGGTTATAAGCCCTGGAGCACTGCTAGCTGTTGAAGTTCTGCAGCGATCTCCTGGCCACGGTGTGCTGTGGTGCGATGGAAGAAGATCGACCGAACTACCAGCGGGTGCAAGAGTAGAGGTAAGAAAATCCTCGAAGTCTGTGAAACTTGCCCGATTGAATCAAGGTCCCTTTACAAACCGATTGGTAAAGAAATTTGCATTACCGGTTGAAGGTTGGCGTGGACCGGATTCAAAAAAGGATTAGCTCGTGATTGAAGAGATTCTCATTCGCGACCTCGGGGTCATTAGCGAAGCCAAGCTGGAATTTGGTCCAGGGCTCACCGTCCTAACCGGTGAAACCGGTGCTGGAAAAACAATGGTGCTAAATGCCCTTGGTCTATTACTTGGAGAAAGAAGTGACTCCTCAGCTATACGCAAGGGGCAGGAACAGGCTTTCGTTGAAGGCAGATGGCTGCTTGCTGACTCAGCGTTAACGAGAATTCGCGAACTAGGGATCGAACTCGAAGACGCTGAGCTTTTAGTGAACCGCTCGGTTTCGGCTGAGGGTAGATCACGGGCTGCTCTTTCAGGTAAGTCGGTTCCCGTTGGAATCTTGTCAGAAATTGGTGAACAACTTGTGGTTGTTCACGGTCAGTCCGATCAAATACGACTTCGCTCCGCAGCCGCTCAACGCGAAGCTCTAGATCAATTCGCAGGCGAAGATCTTTCAAAAGTAATGACCGAATACACAAGCGTCTATGCAAACTGGAAGCAGGCAGCTTCTAGGCTTTCGGAGATCACCACCCAGCTAGAAGCTAGATCTCGTGAAGCCGACCAGATTCGATCTGCTGTTGAAGAGCTCACAAATCTTGATCCAAAACCAGGAGAAGATGTAGAACTTGCCGAGAAGGCTTCAAAGCTCACTCACCTTGAAGAGCTGAGAATTGCTGCTACCGCAGCCCATAACCAGCTAAGCAGCGAGGGTTTCGACGACTCATCCGATGCCATTACTTTGATCGGTAAAGCCAGAAGATCACTAGAGGCAGTTAGCGAACATGACCCAGAACTAGCGTCTCTAGCGCAGCAGCTAAAGGAGATCGGCTTTTCGCTGAATGAAACTAGCGCTAGCATCTCTGGCTACTTAGCCTCGTTGGATAGCGAGGGTGGCCAAGAATTAGAGCGGGTGCAGCAAAGAAGGTCAGATCTAACTTCCGCGATGCGAAAGTATGGTCCAACTCTCGAAGAAGTGATTTCATATTTTGAAAACTCTGGAGCCAGGCTCTTAGAGCTGGATTCTTCAGACAAGGAGATTCAAGAGCTCACGGCTCTAGAGCAATCGCTAGGTAAGCAGGCCACATCGCTAGCCAAGACAATTACCGAGCTTCGTACCAAGGCAGCCAGTGCTTTGGCTAAGTCAGTAACCGGCGAGCTAGCTGCTCTGGCCATGACTGGTGCTTCACTAGAGGTCACAGTGTCCCAAGGCTCAGAGCTGGGGGCTACAGGGGCAGACCAGGTGGCCATATTGTTAAGCGCCTATCCGGGCGCGGAGCCCAGACCGCTTGGCAAAGGTGCCTCCGGGGGAGAGCTATCTCGGATCATGTTGGCTATTGAGGTGGTGCTGGCTGGTAGTGAACTGGCCCCTACGTTTATATTCGACGAAGTTGATGCCGGAGTTGGCGGTGCCGCGGCTACCGAGGTCGGTAAAAGACTTGCCACCTTGGCCCAAAACGCTCAAGTCATCGTGGTTACTCACCTACCTCAGGTGGCAGCCTTTGCCACCAGGCACCTGAGGGTTCTAAAAAGCGTCAGTGATCAATACACTTCGACCGACGTGGTTCGCCTCGAAGGCGAAGCCGTGGTGGAGGAGCTCGCTCGGATGTTATCTGGGTTAAGCGAATCCGAAAGCGGAAAGACTCACGCCAAGGAGCTTTTGGAGTTGGCAAAAGCTTCAATCTAAAATGTTTTTTGCGTGTCGCTTTGCTGGGGTTGAGACTAGCAAGCAAAAGTGAGTAAACTAAAATTCCATGGTAGAAACTGTGGATCCGGGGCGTACAAGACACATATTCGTCTCCGGCGGAGTTGCCTCCTCACTTGGAAAAGGCCTCACAGCAGCTAGTCTCGGAAATCTCCTTAGAGCACGCGGTCTTCGCGTTGTAATGCAAAAACTAGACCCCTATCTAAACGTTGACCCTGGAACCATGAACCCGTTTCAACACGGTGAGGTTTTTGTCACTGAAGACGGTACCGAAACAGATCTAGACATCGGTCACTACGAGCGATTTCTCGACATCAATTTGTCAAAGGCCGCCAACGTCACAACCGGTCAGATTTACTCCACCGTTATTGCCAAGGAGCGCAGGGGAGAATACTTAGGCGACACAGTCCAGGTAATTCCACACATCACCGACGAAATCAAGCGTCGCATGAGGCTTCAGGCAAATGAAGAACCAATTCCAGACGTAATCATCACTGAAATTGGTGGCACTGTAGGTGACATTGAATCCCAGCCATTTTTGGAAGCCGCCAGGCAAATCAGGCACGATGTTGGTCGTGACAATGTATTTTTTGTTCATGTATCGCTGGTTCCATACCTTGGTCCATCGGGGGAGCTAAAAACTAAGCCCACTCAGCACTCGGTTGCCATGCTTAGATCCATTGGTATCCAGCCAGATGCCATTGTTTGCCGTTCGGACCGGGCACTTCCTGATTCAATAAAGAAAAAGATTGCCTTGATGTGTGACGTGGATATCAGGGCTGTTGTAAATGCCGCGGATGCCCCAAGCATTTACGCCATTCCTACAGTGCTGGACAACGAGGGACTTGATAGCTACATCATTAACTCCCTGAGCCTCAAAGCCGGAGAAATTGACTGGACCAGGTGGAGTTCAGTACTAAGCGCAGTAAACGAACCAAAGCACGAGGTCACCATTGCTCTTGTGGGTAAATACATCGAACTACCAGATGCCTACCTGTCGGTAACCGAAGCACTTCGTGCTGGTGGTTTTGCTCATCAGGCGAAAGTAAACATTCGCTGGGTGGCCTCTGATCTTTGTGAATCAGATGAAGGCGCTACTAGTCAGCTAGCGGATGTTGACGGAATTTGTATTCCAGGCGGTTTTGGAGTTCGAGGAATCGAAGGAAAGCTAGGAGCTTTGAAGTTTGCTCGCGAGAACAAGATTCCAACTCTTGGTTTGTGCCTAGGACTTCAGTGCATGGTCATTGAGTTTGCAAGAAATGTACTTGGTTTACAAGATGCATCTTCGACAGAGTTTGATCCGCAAGCCAAGCACCCTGTTATTGCCACCATGGCAGAACAAATCGACATTCTTGCAGCAGGTGAAATGGGCGGCACCATGCGTCTTGGTTCTTTCGAAGCAAAACTTACTAAGGGCTCTATTGCCGCCGAGGTTTATGGCAGCAGCGAAGTTACTGAGCGTCACCGTCATCGTTATGAAGTCAATAACTCTTACCGTGAGCAGCTAACAGCTGGCGGAATGGTTATTTCTGGGACCTCTCCTGATGGTTCTCTCGTTGAGTTTGTTGAGCTATCAAAAGCCGATCACCCTTACTTTGTTGCAACTCAGGCGCATCCCGAATTCAAATCCAGACCAAATAGAGCGCACCCGCTGTTTATTGGTTTAGTGAAGGCAAGTTTGGGGCGTCAAGAGTCCAATCGACTCTTCGAGGTCAAGGATGCCTAACGACCAGAGCGTCGATATTGCTTCTATCAAAAAAACACTGATTCACAAAGGTATGGTCTGGGACTTAGTCTCAGACACTTTTGAATTCAACGGACAGCGTCTTACCCGTGAGTATGTAGATCACACCGGCGCAGTGGCCGTATTGGCCTTCAATGAGAAAGAGGAGCTGCTTCTAATGAAGCAGTATCGAAGGCCGGTAGGAAAGTACCTAATTGAACTTCCTGCAGGAATATTGGATGTGCCGGGGGAGTCACTCCTTGATTGCGCCAAGCGTGAGCTTGCCGAAGAGGCAGGATTTGATGCCGCTGACTGGTCCGAGTTGATTAGCTTTCACACCACCCCGGGCGGCAACAACGAGTTGATTACAATCTTTGTTGCTAAGCAGCTTTCAGAAACCAGCTTGGTTTTTGAAGCAACTGGCGAGGAAGTTGACATGCCACAATCCTGGGTTCCAATTTCGGAAGCCGTGAAGCTCGTGCTATCGGGAAAGATCATGAGCCCGAGCGCGGTTGTTGGAATCATGGCTTACCAGTTAAGTAAAGACGGTTCATAAAAGAGCTAATGAAAACCCTCTCGCAGCTAGTTGATGATTACCTTCGGCACCTGAGCATTGAGCGAGGGTTAGCGAAGAACTCAATTGCCGCCTATCGGCGTGACCTGAACTCCTATCTTGGCTATTTAGAGAAGCAAAAGATCACAAACCCTAGCCAAGTCACCGAAGCCCAAGTAACTGGCTACGTCAGTTCGATTTCTGAATCGGGAGCACTCTCGGCCAACTCGGTTGCCAGAATGCTCGCGGGAGTTAGAGGGTTACACAGATTTTGGCTTTTTGAGTCCATCACCCTCGGCGACCCTAGTTCTATGGTGAAGCCCCCGAAGTTACCAAAGCGCCTTCCAAAAGCCATTAGTGTTTCAGAAATCGAGAAGCTAATTGAAGCTTCGGGGCCAGATCCTAAGAAACTCGAGGCTGGTGAACCCGATCTAGCGAGAGTGCGCGATCGGGCAATTCTGGAGCTGCTTTATGCGACAGGTGCCAGAATCAGCGAGCTAACCGCGCTGAACTTGGATGACCTAGTTGACCCAACCATGATTCGATTGTTTGGAAAGGGATCGAAAGAGCGCATGGTTCCGGTTGGAAGCTTTGCCCAGAGCGCTCTTGAGGTTTATTTGGTTCGGGCAAGACCGGTGTTAGTTAAAAAGGGCAAGGGTACTCCGGCTCTTTTTCTGAATCAGCGCGGCAGCCGATTATCTAGGCAGTCGGCCTGGCAGATCATTAGCGATAGCGCTGACGCGGCGAAGATTTCCTCGGAGGTTTCACCTCACACGCTTAGGCATTCTTTTGCGACCCACCTTCTTGAGGGCGGGGCGGATGTGCGAGTGGTTCAAGAATTGCTGGGTCACTCTTCGGTTGCCACCACCCAGATTTATACACTTGTCACTGTTGATGCCCTTCGCGAGGTTTACGCCACCAGCCATCCGCGGGCCAGGAAATAGCGGTCGCAACGGGCAGGTAGGCTATTAGCTCGGGAGGATTCATGGCACAGCGACCAGCTAAAAGGCCGGTTTTTGACATCCCCGCCACCTTGCAAAGTCACGGTCCCGCAAGAATCATTGCGATGTGTAATCAAAAAGGTGGGGTGGGAAAAACCACCACCGCAATCAACTTGGCCTCAGCTCTTGCAGGGTATGGCCGCAAGGTCTTGGTGGTTGATTTCGACCCGCAAGGTGCTCTTTCAGCAGGGCTTGGGGTTGTGGCCCATGATATCAAAACTATCTACGATCTCATGGTTGAAAAAGACCTAAAGGTTCAAGATGTCATCTTGCCTACCGGAGTGAAAAATCTCGACGTAATTCCTGCCAACATAGACCTTTCCGCAGCTGAAGTTCAGTTAGTCAACGAGGTTGCTAGAGAGCAAATTCTTGCTCGGGTGCTTCGCCCAGTAACTGACAACTATGACGTGGTGATTATTGATTGCCAGCCATCACTTGGTTTATTGACCGTGAATGCTCTAACTGCAGCTCATGGAGTACTAATTCCTTTGAACTGCGAGTTCTTTGCTCTTCGCGGGGTAGCCCTTCTTATCGAGACAATTGAAAAGGTGCGCGATAGGTTGAACCCAGCTATCAAGTTGGATGGTATTTTGGCCACGATGTATGACCCCAGAACCCTGCATGCCAGGGAAGTAGTGGAAAGACTTTACGAAGCCTTTGGTGATCAGGTTTTCGACACAATTGTGCACCGCACCGTAAAATTCCCGGACGCCACCATCGCAGCTGTTCCGATCACTGAATTTGCTCCAACTTCAGATGCCGCTGATTATTACCGAACCGTGGCAAGAGAGTTAGTGTCTCGTGGCAACGCCCCATAACCTCGAGGTCATGGAACCTGAAAAAGACAAAGGCTTTGCGCTAACGCTAAGTAACTTCGAGGGCCCATTTGACCTACTGTTGACACTCATTTCTAAGCACGAGCTGGACATCACCGAGATTTCCCTTAGCCGTGTTACTGATGAATTCATCCAGTACGTGAAGCAGCTTGATGAGCACGAAGAAATGGAACAAGCGAGCGAGTTTCTAGTTATCGCCGCAACACTATTGGATCTAAAAATTGTCTCGTTGCTACCACAGGGTGAACTGGTTGATGCTGAAGATGTTGCCCTTCTGGAAGCAAGAGATCTGCTGTTTGCAAGGTTGTTGCAATACAAGGCTTTCAAGGAAGTATCCGCCTGGTTCGCAACCAGGATAGATATGGAAGCTACTCGGGTTGCCAGAGCGGTTCCAATTGAGACCAGGTTCCGTGAAAGTACCCCAGAGCTAGTTTGGACAATGACTTTGGAAGAGTTCCACGCCTTATCGCAAGAGGTTTTCACACCAAGAGAGATACCAGGTATTGGACTTACTCACCTTCACGCACCCGCAGTTAGTATCCGTGAGCAGGCCACCGAAGTTATCTTGAGACTTCGAAAAGCCGGGAGCTTGACTTTTTTTGATCTGATTCGTGACGAGCCAGATAGAGCCAAGATAGTTGCTAGGTTCCTGGCGGTACTAGAGCTATACAGGCTCTCAGCGATTGCCATGCAGCAGGATGGCCCGTTGGCGGATCTATTGATTACTTGGCAAGCCGATAACTTTGATGATGAACAACTAGCAAACCTGGGAGCAGATTATGACGCGTGATGAGAATCAAGGAACCGAGAATACCTTGCAAGAAGACAGCATCGAAGGAGCAATCGAGGCAATCTTGATGGTCACCGATGCGCCGATCTCGCTGGTTGCCTTGGCCACCGCTCTAGAGATCCCAGTCAACCAAGTTCGCGATGCCGTCATGAAGTTGCGCGATGACTATGACGGAAAAGACGGTATTAGCGCTCGTGGTTTTGAGCTTAGAGAAGTCGCCGGTGGTTGGAGAATCTACGTTCGCCAAAACTACGACTGGGCCGTGAAGATGTTTATTGCCAACGAAAACCCAACCAAGCTTTCTCAAGCCGCCCTTGAAACACTGTCTGTAATCGCTTACAAACAGCCAATTGCCAGGGGACAGATTGCTTCGATTCGAGGCGTTAACGTCGACTCAGTTGTTAGAACACTCACTTCCAGAGGATTGGTTACCGAGTTATATACCGATTCTGAAACCGGTGCGATTCACTACGGAACTACTTCGTTGCTACTGGAGCAGCTTGGAATCAATTCCTTGGACCAGCTGCCTCCAATTAGCCCTTACCTGCCTGATATTCATAGCGACTTTAATGAGCGATAGAGAATCAACCGAGGGTATAAGACTTCAGAAGGTTATGGCAAATGCTGGAGTGGCATCCAGAAGAGTATGCGAAGATTTGATCTCATCGGGGTCCGTCAAGGTTAACGGCAAGGTAGTCAAAGAGCTGGGCACCAGAATCAATCCCGAAGTAGACAAGGTTGTTGTCAAGGGAACTCCGATTCAACTTGATGTCTCACGGGTCTATTTGATGCTCAATAAACCAGCTGGGGTAGTTAGCACCATGCAAGACGAGCACGGCAGGCCAGATCTTTCGCAGTATGCACTTGATTACGATCGGATCTTCAACGTTGGCAGACTAGATGTTGACACTACCGGATTGTTACTAATGACTAACGATGGCGATCTAGCACACAAGCTAATGCACCCATCTTTTGAGGTTTCAAAGACATATCAGGCAAAAGTCCATGGCCAGATTACTCAACCTGTTTTGAACCAACTGCTTGAGGGCATCGAATTAGAAGATGGTCCGATCAAGGCCGATAAGGCCAGATTCCTGTCCGCCTCTGGAAACCATAGCCTGGTCGAAGTTGAGCTGCATAGTGGAAAAAACCGCATTGTCCGAAGAATGTTTGAGTCTCTTGGGTTTCCGGTGGTGGCTCTGGTTAGAAGGCAGTTTGGACCACTACATTTAGGCCATCTAAAGCTTGGTGCTGTGAGGCAACTGTCTAAAATAGAGCTCGGAGCAATTTTGAAAGCCGCTGACAAGAAAAGGACATAATCATGTCAATTCGTGCAATTCGCGGCGCCATCCAACTAGATGTTGACGAACGTTCCCACTTGATTAAGTCCACCGCTGAGCTTCTTACCAAAATGCTGCACGACAACAAAGTCGATGAGTCCAAATTGATCTCGATTCTGTTCACGGCAAGTCCTGACATTACTTCCGAGTTTCCCGCTTTAGCGGCTAGGGAACTTGGCTTGGGTGATGTTCCGTTGATGTGCTTTGTTGAAATGGATGTGGCTGGTGCTCTGCCACGAGTTATCAGAGTTCTTATCAACGTTGAGTCAGATACTCCAAGAAGTCAGATCCAGCACGTTTATCTTCGCGGAGCAACAGCCCTGCGCTTGGATTTAGCCCAGTGAAAGACTCGAGACTAACCGGGCCAATCAAGATTGTTGGCACCGGACTTATTGGAACATCTATTGGCCTAGCTCTAAAAAGTAAGGGCCTTGAAGTCTTGCTCGAAGACTCCTCGCCAGCGGTATTGAACCTCGCAATTGATTTTGGCGCGGGCAGCAAATTCCAAATAGGCACAGAGCCAGAACTAGTTATTGTCTGCACACCACCTGATGTAACAGCTCAGGTTATTGCAGCAGAGCTTAAGGCTCATCCAGACGCAACAGTTACTGATGTTGCAAGCGTTAAGGGAACAGTATTGACCGCGCTGCATCAGCAGGGAATAGAGCTTGCAAAATACGTGGGATCACACCCGATGGCAGGTCGCGAGCAAACCGGAGCTCTTGCAGGCCGTAGTGATTTGTTTATTGGCAGACCCTGGGTCATGACACCGAATATGCAATCTTCCAAAGAATCAATACTGTTGGTTGAATCGTTAGCTTTTGATCTTGGAGCATCATTAGTTTCTATGGACCCTATCGAACACGATAGAGCGGTCGCCCTAGTTTCCCACGCTCCGCAAATTGTTTCTTCGCTACTTGCCGCAAGGCTTGCTTCGGCTGATAGTTCCGATGTTTCACTTGCTGGCCAGGGCCTTCGAGACACCACCCGGATTGCCGCATCTGATCCTAAGCTTTGGATGCAAATTCTTTCGGCGAACAGTCAGCAGGTGTCCGATGTTTTGAGAAATGTGAGAAATGACCTGGACCAGATTCTCGAAGCATTGCAAGACACATCAAAGCCGGGTTCGCTAACGAGCATCGGAAAGCTGCTGGAATCTGGAAATCTAGGCGTTGCCAAAATTCCAGGTAAGCACGGCTCTAGTGCAACAAGGTACGCCAAGGTCACGGTCATGATTGACGATAAGCCTGGCGAGCTTGCAAGGCTACTTACTGAGATCGGCCAGATCGGAATCAACCTAGAAGACCTAACCTTGGAGCACGCAACCGGAGCACAGGTTGGGCTCCCAGAGCTTTACGTTCTGCCAAGTTCGGAAGCTGAGCTTGTTTCAGCTCTGACCGGCCGCGGTTGGAAGATTGTCGGATGAGCAAGACCATAGTGGCAGTTGATGGACCAGCGGGATCTGGGAAATCAAGTGTTTCAAAGCAAGCTGCCAGGCAGCTTGGTTTTGGATATCTAGATACCGGGGCTGGATACCGAGCACTAACCAAGACCGCACTAGATGCAGGGATTGATCTTGCAACCGTTGGCGAGCAAGACCTGGTTGTCTTGTTTGATTATTCGATCTCAACAGAGCCAGATAACTATTGGGTCAAGGTTGGGGATAAAGACCTTACCGATGCTATTCGTAGCCAAGAAGTTGAGCTCAATGTCAGTAAAGTTGCCGCTCAGCCAAAAGTGCGGAGCTTTATGAGGCAAATCACCAGATCCTTGGCTGCTAATTGCCCAAACGAAGGAATCATCGTGGAGGGTAGGGACATCACCACGGTGGTCATGCCTGATGCCAAAGTTAGGGTTCTGCTAACTGCCAGCGAAGAAGTTAGACTTGGTAGAAGATCACTAGATCTGCCGGGAAACGGTTCCTTAGAAGCCCAACTTAGCGATCGAGACAAGAAGGATTCAAAGGTCGTTGACTTTTTGAACCCAGCACCTGGGGTAACCCTTCTAGATACCACCGAACTCGACTTCGAGCAATCGGTAACTGCCTTGGTTGATCTAATCAACCACTAACTGGCTAAGGAAAAAAAGAAATGGAAGAAGATCAGCTCGACGAGCAAGCACGCGCCGACGTGCTGCGTGGGTCGCTAAGCGACTACGAGCTAGATGAAGAAGACTTAGCTCTTCTAGAAATTGAATTAGCCGAGGAAGGCTTCGAAGGTTACCTTCCAGCTCTTCCGGTGCTGGCAATTGTTGGTCGTCCAAACGTTGGTAAATCCGCACTAGTTAATCGAATTCTTGGCCGTCGTGAAGCCGTTGTTGAAGATGTTCCTGGGGTTACCCGTGACCGAGTTTCTTACAAAGCCGAATGGAACGGCAGAAAATTCACCCTGGTTGATACCGGAGGCTGGGAGCCAAACCCTAAAGGAATTGATGCTGCTGTTGCGGCCCAGGCCGAGGTCGCAGTTGAGCTTTCCGATGCCGTTTTGTTTGTGGTGGACGCGATGGTCGGCCCTACCGCTACCGACGAAAGGGTAGTCAAGATGCTTCGCGCATCTGGCAAGCCAGTGATCTTGGTAGCGAACAAGATTGACGATGCCAGACAAGAGCCAGAAGCAGCAGCCTTGTGGTCGCTCGGGCTTGGTGAGCCACATCCAGTTTCAGCTGTTCACGGTCGTGGGGTAGCGGATCTGCTTGACGCCGCAATGGCAAAGCTTCCGGCAATCTCGGCTGTTGCTGAACAAGAATTTGGTGGCCCAAGAAGAGTCGCCCTGATTGGTAGACCTAACGTTGGCAAGTCATCGCTACTGAACAAGGCCGTGGGCAAGGTTCGGGCAGTAGTTAGCGAAATAGCTGGAACCACCCGTGACCCAATTGATGAGCAAGTAGAGCTAGGTGGCAAGACCTGGCGATTTGTTGATACCGCGGGTATCAGAAGAAGAATCAAACTAGCTCAAGGAGCAGACTTTTATGCTTCTTTGAGAACAGCTGCCGCCCTCGAGCGAGCTGAGGTGGCGGTAGTGCTTTTCGATGTTACTGAGCCGCTTAGCGATGGCGACATCCGAATTGTTGATCTGGCTCTCGAGTCAGGACGTGCACTAGTACTCGCTTTTAACAAATGGGATCAGATGGACGATGAGAGAAGGAAGTATCTGGAGCGAGAAATCGAACAGAACCTCTCTCACGTTTCCTGGGCTCCAAGGGTAAACATCTCGGCCCTAACTGGCCGCCACCTAGAAAAACTTGTTCCGTCTCTAGAGGTCTCCCTACACAGCTGGGACCTAAGAATTCCTACGGGAAAACTCAATACCTTTATACAAGAGCTAGCAATGGAGTTTCCGCATCCGGTTAGGGGAGGCAAGCAGCCTAGAATCTTGTTCGCTACCCAGGCCTCCACCAGGCCACCAAAGTTCATCCTTTTCACAACTGGCTTTTTGGACCCGCAATACCGCAGGTTCATTCAAAGAAGACTTCGTGAAAGCTTTGGCTTTGAAGGGACCCCAATTGAGATCTCCATGCGAGTCAGAGAAAAACGCAAGCGTTAGGTTCTTGATTTCTAATGACCATAGATAGTGTCATCTCCTTTTCCCTCTGGATGATTGTTCCACTTGGGCTGCTGGGAAGCGTGCTTCATTTTCTTTTTGATTGGACCAAGCACAATAGGTTTATAGCCTTTTTTAGCGCCGTGAACGAGAGCTATTGGGAACACATCAAGATCGCAATTTGGCCAGTCTTCCTTCTCCAAATTGTGCTTTTTTCACTCGGTGGTTACCAGATAGCTTCTTTTGTTCCAGCAGCCACCATTGCCTTGTATTCGATTCCGGTGAGCATGGTGGGGCTGGTATTTCTCTACAAATCAGTTACCAAGCACAACATCCTTTGGCTAGACATCAGCATCTTCTTTGTCTGCATAGCAATTGCCCAGTCAATTTTTGTTCTGCTGCTTGGGCAACTTGCCCCGACCTCAGGCACAGTAGTTATGTCTAGCCTGTTCTTGTTGGGATTGATTGTCGCTTTCTTGTTGTTTACTTTCCAGCCACCTAGGGAGCCAGATGTCTTTTTGGATCCAATAAAGAAGGACTACGGCCTCCGCGCCCATCCAGACTTGGATCAAGGATCTTCCAATAGACCCTGACCTATACTTGGGTCGTTACCGAGTGAGCCTCGGTAGCAGCGGGCTATAGCGCAGCTTGGTAGCGCACTTGACTGGGGGTCAAGGGGTCGTGGGTTCAAATCCCGCTAGCCCGACCAGGAAATATTGGAACTTACGCAAGTTAGTCAATCCAATACAATCAAGCTATGTCCCAAGCTCGGAAACAAGGCTTCCTCAATGGTGAGGTTCTGAACATTCCGAACCTGCTTAGCTTTCTGCGAATAGCGCTAGTTCCAGTATTTTTGTGGCTGCTTTTGAATGAGATGTTTCTGTCAGCGATTTTTGTGCTGATGGTTGCGGGCATTACTGACTTCTTGGATGGCTATCTGGCTCGAAAGCTAAACCAAATGACCAAGCTGGGTAAGGTTTTAGACCCGGTAGCGGATCGGTTATACATCTTTGCTACATTGCTGGCGCTCTCGATTACCGGACATATTCCTTGGTGGCTAGCAGCACTAGTTATCGCCAGGGATTTACTCATGCTGATCTCACTACCAGCTCTGGTTTCCCTTGGATACTCAACTCTTCCGGTTCACTACCTAGGTAAGGCAAGCACTTTTGCTTTGCTGTATTCCTTCCCGCTGTTATTGATGGGCAAGATCTTTGTTGAGGCACAGTTCATACTGCTTCCTTTGGCCTGGGCATTTGCTCTTTGGGGGGTGGCGCTTTACTGGTGGTCTGGATTTGTATACCTCTGGCACCTGATTTTGCTGTGGCGTCAGGAGCATGGAAATAGCAGTAATCTATTGGATAACAAAGGGGGAGGGTGAAATGGACGACGAAAACCGCAATGAAGTCGAGAAGACCCTTCGGTTCAATTCCGAGTGGCTCAGCGACCATAGCCCCGATCTAGATCCCGAGGACAAGGCAGCCGTTGATGCTCTTCCTCGAGGAAACGCCTTGCTAGTAGTTCGTCAGGGCCCAAATTCTGGAGCAAGATTCTTGCTTGATGCAGACGTGACAACAGTGGGCCGACACCCAGAATCGGCAATATTTTTGGACGATGTCACGGTCTCAAGACGCCACGCAGAGTTCCGTCGTCATGGCAATTCCTTCCAAGTTCAGGATTTGGCATCGCTAAACGGCATCTACTACGATGGGGTTCGAATTGAAAGCGCCCTTCTGGAAGAAGGTGCTGAAATTCAAATCGGCAAATTCCGCTTCACGTTCTTCCCATCGAAAGCAGTAGGAAACATCTAATGGCTCAAGCCCAATCCAATGTGAGGCCAATATCTTCCTCTGGAAGATTGCTCACAATCGGTCAGGTGCTTGCAATTTTGAATAGAGAATTTCCAGATCTTTCTCCTTCCAAGTTGAGATTTCTTGAAGAACAGGGTCTGATCGAACCGCAGCGCACACCTGCTGGCTACCGTAAGTTTTCAGAACAAGATGTTCAGCGCACCAGAGTAATTCTTGAGCTGCAAAGAGATCAGTATCTTCCACTTAGAGTTATTCGCGACTACCTAGAGCAGCTTGATTCAGGTAAGACCCCAAACCTTCCTCAGGTTCAGGCATCGGTTGCAAAACTTCAACCAAAGAATCCAATCAAACTCACCAAGGTCGCCCTTATGAGCGAGACTGGAATCAGTTCAGGTTTACTGCAAGATGCACAGACTCTCATGCTGATTAACAAAGAGCCTTTTGAAAGTTCAGATCTTGAAATCGCCCGAGCGATTGTTCACCTGCAGCGCTTCGGTATTTCCCCCAGACATTTGAGAGGATTAAAGGCTTCGGCTGATCGCGAGATTGGAATCATCGAGGGGGTTGTTGCACCGGTACTTTCCAAGAACGAGGCGGCTAGTAAGTCCCGAGCTACCCACTACGCCCAGGAAATTGAGAACCAGTTCGCAACCATCCGGTCCGAGCTAATCAAGTCCGTTATCTCTAAGATCGACAAGTAAAAACCCCTTAATTTGGCGCTCGACACGCCGCCCTTACCGATTAACTGGCCTTGCTGGCACTAGTGCGGGAGAATTGGAACGTTCAACCATTACAGAAAGGTTAGGCGATGTCTCAAAACGACGGTTTCGATAACGACATGTTATTTACCGACGGCATGATTTCGCAGGACCCAAAAGTTGGCTACCGCGGAACTGCGGCGGCTTCGGCAAGCGGCATTAGCTACCGCCAGTTGGACTACTGGGACAGAACCGCACTTGTGCAGCCTTCGGTTCGCTCGGCAACCGGTTCCGGTTCACAAAGACTTTATGCGTTCCGCGACATTCTGGTTCTAAAACTTGTGAAGAGACTTCTCGACACTGGAGTATCGCTGCAGCAGATTCGAATTGCTGTTGATCAGTTACGTTCTGAGGGTATGAATGACCTAGCTCGCATCACCTTGATGAGCGATGGAGCCAGAGTGTACCTTTGCACCTCACAGGATGAGGTTATTGACCTGCTTGGCCGTGGACAGGGTGTATTTGGGATTGCTGTTGGAAGAGTGCTTCGTGAAGTAGAGGCATCGCTTGTTAACATTCAGAGCTTGCACCTAGATGACATGGACGAGCTAGCTTCCAGAAGAGCCAACAGAAAAGCTGTTTAGGGCTCGTCTACCAAATCAAGCACTGTCTGAATAGCTCCGCGTCGAATCTTGGCACCCTTTAGACCCTTTGCGCTTCGCTTTGAAGACCTCATATTATTGTCTGCTCTGTGCGACTGGAACATCTGATCTAGAACTAACTCGAAAGACTTAGCGGTATTGCCAGCTACTTCACCAGGCCAACTGTGAATTGGTCTTGCTGCACCTTGAGCTTGCTGAACCGCGGAGTGTTCCTCAATTGCAACGGAGAGTAAATCTGATCCAAACAGCTGCTCAAGTTCCGCTAGCCGGAACTGATGCTCCTTAGATGCTGGAACGTAGCGATTGACTAGAACACCAAGCGGTTTCAAACGGCCGGCTGTTTGCTTGCTGATTTCTGTGATCGCTCGCATTGCTCGGTCTGCTGCCAGCACAGAGAAAATCGAAGGCTCTGCAACAATCAAAACCCTGTCGCTTGCCGTCCAGGCAAGCTGGGTTAGTCCATTCAATGACGGGGGAGTGTCAACGATCACAAGATCGTAATCCGTCTCCACCCGACTCAAGGCTTCCTCCAGCCTCCAAAGATCCCTCTTGGTCGGAGTTGGGCTATCAAACTCGACTACCTTTGGGCTTCCCGGGAGAAGATCCATTGTCCCCGCAGAAGGAGACTCCCAGTCACTAGCTACAATTGCCCGAACCACGTTGGCGTGCTTGGGAAGCTTTAGAACCTCTGCGCATGACAGCTTGAGCTCCCTCGTTGCCCCAAGAGCAGTGGT
>WLDW01000069.1 GCA_009704605.1 Actinomycetota bacterium | reverse complement strand
GAGTTCAGAACAATGTTCAAAAGATTCTCGTTCTTGGCAAGGATTGGGCCAAACAGCGATGTCGAGATAAACGCTTGTTCTATGAATAAGTCGTTATCGATTTCGTTGTTTCTGTATCCAAAAACTCTCAGATCCCCGGAACTTACCTCACGATGCTCGCTTACCCTTGGTGCCTCCTGTAGTTCTGGAAGCCCAGGCAATCTAGAGCAGAAGAACTCGTGAGCGGAACCAACAAGCAGTGTTGCCTTTCCGGTTCTTAGGCGCTCGGCTACCAAATCTGTAATTGCAACAAGTTCTGATTCGAACTCACTCATTACGGCCCGCGAGCCATCGCCAACAAGTAAAAAGTCCGAGTTTTTGAGTTCAGTAGAAGTCATAAAGTATTGGACCCCGCGCCACTCAAGCTGCTTGGCAAGGACCTCAATGTTTCCTTGATCGCCGTTGTTGTTGAAATAGGTTGGCATAAAGGTCGCTAATTTGATCATTTCGCCAACCCCAAGTATCTTCTGGTGCGTCGCATCGCGTCGGCTGTGAATAGCACTGTCGGGCTCGGTCCAGAAAGCTCAAGAAAGGCATCTGCTGCTTTATCGGCTTCGAGGATAATCCTTTCCACCTGAACGTCTTGATACATCAGTCTCAGCGCTAGATCGTAGGCGTTCTTGCCGCCAACAACATCTACGTGCTTCAGCTTCGAAAAGTCCACCGTCCACAGCCAACTTGGATCACTGATGTCGGACCCGGCCATGATCATCAATGGGTTCGTCTGATCAGAGATCTCACTGAGGCTGTGAGTAAAGCTTGTTGGATTCAGGCAGAGCAAAAACCTAACGTCTTTGCCGCGAACTGAAGCGATTTCATCTCGAGCAAATACCGGTGGCAAATTTGAAACTGTCTTTTCTACCAAATCCCAATCGGGCTCAATCAATTTTGAAACAGCAGCGATGGAAGCTGCCAGGTTGAGAGCCTGGTGGGGAGCGTCAGCTTTTGTTTCGAAGCTAAGAAGGCGTGCGGGGACACTCACCTGAAGAGATTTTTCCCCAAGCTTCGAGACTTCAACCGAAGGCTCAAATTTAGGCTCTGGCCCAAAGTTTATGGCGTAACTCGGGCGAGGTTGAATTGATGGCGATAATCCAAAGCCCGTGATTTTCTCAGGATTTACAAATTGCGTTAGGTTCTTGTCATCCACGTTTATCACGGCGTGATCTGAGTGGTCATAGATCTTTTTCAGCTTCTCAACTACTAGTTCTGGGTCAACGAACCGATCAAGTTGGTCTGAGTAGACATTGGTGAGCACAGCAAGGCGTGGGTGAAGCGATTCAACTAGGGCTGCGCCGTGGCCCTCATCCCATTCCATGACTACAAAATCCGCGTCAATATGACCTCGATAATCACCAAACTGAAGAATCGCCGCGTAGAGGCCTTGTTTGATGTTTGCCGTCGAGGGGTTGGTGAAGACCTTATAACCATGAGCTCTTAGCAGAGCTACAAGTGTCTGGGTTGTTGAACTCTTGCCAGAGCTTCCCGAAACAACGACCAATCCATGTCTTGCAGAACGAATGGCATCGCTTAGCAAGTTCGGGGCTATTGAGCTAGCAACTGTTCCGGGGAAAGCGGAGCCTCCCCCGCGCCGAAAGATACGGATGATAAATCTAACGATTCTGCCAACGGCAATAGCCAGGATACTAAGCACTGAAATTCCATGCCTTAGGGTCTAATTCGCAGTTGCCTGCTACAAGACGCAGTTTATGAAATCGAATCACCCCACTACTTTACCGACGAACCCTAGAAATGACTGTGATGCTAGTTCTACAAGCAATAAAGTCTGAGGTGTAAGCCAAGCCAGCCAAATGCTTACGCTTAGAAGAAGGCAGTCAAGAGGTAAATTCATGTGGCTAAAAGCTTTGGCTCTTTTTAGATCCACTCATCCCCTCCCCTCGCTGTCCGTAACGAGCTTCGCGGTGCTGTTTGGAATAGGACTGGGTTTACCATTAGAGAAACTTTGGCTAGTTGGTTTAGCTGTCTTGACTCAGCAGTTCTCGGTTGGTCTTTCAAATGACTGGTTAGATGCGGGAAGAGATAAAGCGGTACAGAGAATCGACAAACCGGTAGCTCAAGGAATGGTTTCACTGGCTGCAGTTAGGACAGCATCCCTTGTTGCAGCAGTAATTGCGCTTGCTCTCGCCTTGGCACTAGGCACTGCAGCCTATTTATGGATGCTACTTATGCTGGCAATCGGCTGGGTATACAACCTTGGGCTAAAGGCCAATGGCTTTTCAGTTGTTCCGTACATGCTCGGATTTGGAATCCTGCCAGCTTTTGTCACACTCTCTAGCCAAGATCCAGCTTTGCCTCCGATTTGGGTAATGATTGTTGCCGGACTCTTTGGGGTAGCGGCTCACTTCGCCAACACGCTTCCAGATCTTCTAGCGGATAAGCAAACTGGAGTTAGAGCCCTTCCGCACATTCTTGGTCAGAGAGCATCCGCCTTGGTTATAGCGCTAACCGCTAGTTCCGCTTCGCTAATTTTGGTGACCCAAAGCAGCAAGTTGGTTCCTGCAATCTCGATTGGCGGATTGGGGCTAACTGTAGCTTTGTCGCTATTGGCTAGCGTTCTGGCCCTGAAGCCGAATCCCCCCAAGCTGGTTTTTCACCTTCTACTACTGGCGTCGCTAGTAAACGTTGTGATGTTGATGCTGGGCTTCTAGCTAGAAACTGATTGGCTAAGGAAGTTCTTCTCTTCTGAGTCTGTCAGCAGCTTTCTTGACACCCTTGCGCACCCGAATCTCGAGCTTCTTGGCAGCGAAGGCCACGTCGTCACGAACTTCTTCCAGGCGCTCTCTTACGTCATCCCTGGCGTCTTCGGCTCTGGCGATAATTTCTTTACTAGTTAGCTCTGCTTGCTCGCGAAGCTTGGCTGAGCGCCTTCTAGCCAAAGCAATAGATCTACTGATGGTTTTGCTAAGGCTTCCGATAGGAAGCGAGTAAGTGTCGAGGTTGTCCGCGGTCTCGTTCTCTTCATGTGTTTCACCGCTGTAAAGACCCTCAAAGATTCTTATGGTGCGATCAATATCGTGGGACTGAATCAAGTGCAGGGAGTTTTCCGAGAGGCGATCTAGCTCCTTCTGATCAGCGGTAAGCACCTTAAGAAGGCGATCTGCAAAAGCCTTGACGTCATCTGGCGGAAACAGGTAGCCGTTGTCACCATCGTGCACCAAATGAGGCAGTGCCATGGCGTCAGCTGCAACCACGGGACGACCTGAGGCCATGGCCTCCATGGTGGCAATTGATTGCAGCTCTGCTATTGAAGGCATGGCAAATACTGTTGCTCTTTCGTATACCTTTGGCAACTCTTCGTCTGAGATATGACCGCGGAATTCGATGTTCTTTTCTAGCCCTAAGTCCTTGGCAAGATTCTCCAGATACTCGCGCTCTCCACCGTCACCGACAATTTCAATTTTGACCTTTAGGGATTTTGGTAGAAGTGCAACGGCTTTGATGAGGTTGTGAATGTGTTTCTCGTAATCAAGCCGGCCCAAAAAGAGAATTCTTGGCTCTGTGTTTGTTGTCGGGCTGTTGTTGGCAAACTTTGATGCCTCGATGCCACAAGAAACAGCTAGCACTCCGGTAAGTCCAGCAGCACTTTCGAGAAGGGTAGCGGCTTTTCTTGTTGGGGTGGTTACAACGTGTGCCTTTTTCAGAATTCGACCCGTGTCTTTCCAGGCAAGGTTCATTGCGACTTTTTCTGCCCAACGCGGAATGACAAGTGAATACTTGATTAGGTTCTCAGGCATGATGTGGTTGGTGGCAATGACTCGTATGCCTTGCTGCTTTGCGGATCTAATTAGATACCTGCCAACAATCATGTGAGAGTTGATATGGACGGCATCTGGTTTGAGATCTTTCAAAATTTGATCGGTCTTGGCCTTTAGGGTGAATGGCCAAACGTATCGAAGGGTCTTGTGTTGCACCACTCGGTAGCTTTTGAGTCGGTGAACAGTCATAGAGCTGGAGTCATGAACTTCAGTGAAGGTGCCATATCTTTTGCTATAGGAAGGCGCAATAACGTGCACTTCGTGCCCAGCCCGAACTAGACCAGCAGCTAGTCGCTCGGCGAACCTGGATGCCCCATTTATGTCTGGCGGAAAGGTGTCGCAACCAATGACCACGCGCATGCGTCTACTAGCTTTTACTGCTTCAGTCATTTCATCCCTGAGATTGAATGTTGGGGTGTGATTACAAGTTTACTTGACTGAAGCCTTGGATCGATTTCTTAGTTCCGGGTGAACCTTGGACAACAAATAGACTCCGCAAATTGCCAGTAGCCCAAAGGCGGAGAATAGAGATCCTGAGCCCAGGGTGGCCTGCTGGGCCTCGCCCAGGATGCCAATAGCAATTGCAATTGCCACTATCGGATCAATAACAGTCAAACCTGCGATAACCAAATCTGGCGGCCCAGAAGCATAGGCATTCTGAACGAACCAGCCTCCCAGTAGCACGGCTCCCATCATGCTCACCACTGCAATCAGCGTCAAGATGTCATAGTCCATCTGATACAGACGCTGGATTGTTACCTTGGCAAGGGTTGCTACAAATCCATAGAGCACTCCGGCTCCAAGAATGTAGGTGAGCGCTTGGGCTTTTTTGCCGAAGATGAAAAATAGCGCCGCAAACGAAACCAAGATAATCACAAACAGCAGCAGTACTCGAAGTAAGTTCTCATCGGTTAGCTCCACTTGGGCCGCCACCTGAGAGGCAGTAACGACAAAGCCTCCAACGCCAAAGGTGCTAAGTCCAATCGCCAACATGGTGGCTCGATTTAGTTTGGTCTTTGTAAAGCGCGCATTCAGCAGAGAGGTGATTACCAGAGCTATCGCGCCGATGGGCTGCACAACAATAAGTGGTGCCAGCGAAAGCGCTCCAAGCTGTAACAGCATCGCCAAAAACATCAAACTAGTTCCAGAAACCCAGCGAGGTTTTATCAGCAGATTGATTAGCTCCCGAAGCGAGAGTGAAACCTTGGGTTGGATGTGTTTTTCTCGGCTAGTTGAAACCGCCTGGTTTTGAAACTGCGCACCAAAAGCTAGAGCAACTGCTGCCAATACGGCAAGAACAATTGCTAATAATCTAAGTTCTGGTCCCACAAGTATTCCTAAAATTTCCCAAATTCGAGCCTAGCCCTGAATT
>WLDW01000068.1 GCA_009704605.1 Actinomycetota bacterium | reverse complement strand
CTGGCATTTCTTCGCTGGCGGTTGACGGCGCTGTTGCTTCAATCTGTGACGACAGCTGCTTCTCCTTCAATTCCTGTTTTTCGACTTGAGACTCAAGAGAGCCCCGCTAACAATTGATGACTTCTTTGTTAGCGGGGATTTTCCCGATGTGGCTAGTGAGGGATTCGAACCCCCGAAGGCTGAGCCAGCTGATTTACAGTCAGTTCCCTTTGGCCGCTTGGGTAACTAGCCATGCAGCAAAATCTAATGAGTCGGATTTGGATGCCTTAAAAGGATACCAATATTTACCAAACGCTAACTACTGGTATTTGCCCGAGAACCAATGGCTGCTTGGGTAAACTAACCGCATGGCTGATTCCTCATTCGACATCGTAAGCAAAGTTGACCCACAAGAAGTAGCAAACGCCTTGAACCAGGCCCATAAAGAAGTAGAGCAACGCTACGACTTCAAAGGTGTTGGTGCATCGATCGAGCAATCTGGCGAAAAGATCCTGATGAAAGCCAATAGCGAGGAGAGAGTCAAGGCAATCCTTGATGTCTTCCAAAGCAAGCTTGTAAAGCGCGGGGTATCGCTAAAGAGCCTGGAAGATGGAAAGCCTTTTCCTTCCGGTAAAGAATTCCGCATCGAAGCCAAGATAAAAGATGGCATCAACCAAGAACAAGCCAAGAAGATTTCAAAGATCATTCGTGAAGAGGGCCCAAAGAGCATCAAGAGCCAGATTCAAGGCGACGAGCTTAGGGTTTCAAGTAAATCTAGAGATGATTTGCAGGAGCTTCAGGCTCTGCTGAAATCTAAAGATCTAGAAGTAGATCTACAGTTCGTCAATTACCGTTAGTGAACCGGTAATTGGGAAAGCATTTTCAACAGCTTCCTTGCGCTTAGCTTGCTTGGCAAGTCTTCCCGAAAGTATTCCAGCGATAAACATCAAAACAATTGGTAATACGAAAGCTATTTGAAGCCCTACGCTTTCGGCTAACCCACCCATAACAACCTTGGCGCCAATTACAGCCAATGAGTTCAGTAGAGACATTCTCGCTAGGGCCTGTGAAGTCGTGAGGCCAGTTACGTGGCCTGCGGCTCCAAAGAATGATGGCACCAGTGGGGCAAGACCAAAGCCACCCAGGGCCCAGAACAACGAAAGAACAACTAGGGCCAGAATCGGATCATGCTCGACAATTGGCGGAGCCACGACTAGACCGATGGCCATCATTATCGAACCGTAGATTCCACCCCACTTGGATAGCTCACTAATGTGATATTTCTCCGTTGCTCTAGTGATCAATAGACGGCCACCAATCATGGCAAGCATGAATGATGCGAAAGGCACCGCTCCTAAGGTTGGCGAGAGCAGCATCACCTGCTGAGAGAACAATGCGGACCAATCCATCATCACTAGCTCTAGAAACACTCCGGTGAATAGTCCAAGGGCTAGAAGCCAAAGCTGGTTTGGAGATTTAAAGAATGGGACCTTCCTAGAAGCTTGTCTTTCTTCTTTGTGGCCATCTTCTTCGGGTGAAAGCATGGATCGAACGTAAACCTGAAAGACCACTAGGCAAACCAAAGGAACCACTAATAAATGAATCTGGAGCGAAACAAAGCTGGCCATGATTCCAGACAGCGCAGCACTTGCTCCTGCACCAATACTCCAGGCGGCGTGGAACTTCCCGATGATTACTTGCTTGACTCTTTTTTGCAGCATCACAGATTGAGCATTAATTGCGATGTTGAAAAAGCTCATGCTGAACATCATTACGGTTTGAAAGACAAAGAAAACGAAACCATTTGGAGCCCATGCCAAGCTCATAACCGACAGCACTATGAATACGCTCGAGAGGTTAATGATTGGTCTGGTTCCAAATCTTCCAACTAAACGGTTAGCAACCAATAGCGGCAACAAAGAACCGATTCCTGCAAATCCAATAATCAAACCCCAAACCGCGAACGAAACGCCAATCTGCTCGATGATTTCAGGGATTCGCGGGATAAAGGTGATTGCAACAAATCCCTGTGTAAAGAAGAAAACAGCAAGTGCTGTTTGGGCACTCTTAAGTCTTGCTGGAGGAAGGGGCACTTGCGCTACTTCTTTTTCGCAACGGTAAGGAAGTCTTCGCGCTCAACAAGTTTGATACGCTCGCGCTCTTGAGCTTCACCTAGGCGCTTTTCCTCGGCATCGATTCTGAGCCATTCAGGCCAACCAACATAGTCAATCTTTCTCGATGTGAGCAGATCGGTAATTGAATCCTCCAAAGGAGATGCCGGTTGCCACCAATTGTTCTTGTCTTCAATGATCTGGGCAATGGTTTCAATTGCATCGCTCTTGGTGTGTCCAATAAGTCCTACTGGACCGCGCTTGATCCAACCGGTTGCATAAACACCGTGAATGTGTTTCCCGTCAGAGTCCAAAACGCGTCCCTTGTCATTTGGGATAACGCCAGCTTTCTCATCAAAAGGAACTTCACTCAACTCTGAGCCAAAGTATCCAACCGCGCGATAAACCGCCTGAATTGGGAACTCACGAAACTCGCCAGTTGGCTTAACGTTGCCAGTTCCATCAAGCTCGGTTCTTTCAATCTTGATACCGGCTACCTTGCCGTCTTCTTCCAAGATCTCAACCGGTGCACTAAAGAAGTGCAGGTGCAGCCTACGATTAGCTCCAGTGATTTCATTTGATCGAAGCTCTTCGAGGGTTTTCACCATGACTCTTGTTTGGTTATTGCTGTCAATGGCTTTTTGTGAACCCTCGTCATACTGGAAGTCTTCGTCATAGACGATGGTGTCTACACCCTCTATGTGTACTGCCTCGCGAAGTTCTAACGGTGAGAACTTAACTTGAGCGGGTCCTCTGCGACCAAAGACATGAACGTCGGTAGCTTGTGATGCGCGGAGTCCCTGGTACACATTGTCTGGAATATCGGTAGAGAGCATCGCCTCGGCTGGCTTAGAGAGCACTCTGGCAACATCCAAAGCTACGTTGCCGTTTCCCAAAACCGCAATTTCCTTGGCGCTTAGGTCCCAGCTACGTTCAAAGTCAGGGTGGGCGTCATACCAGTTCACAAATGCAGCCGCACCAAAAGATCCTTCAAGATCGATACCTGGAATGTTTAGGTTGGCGTCCTTGACGGCACCGGTTGAGAAGATAACTGCGTTGTAATGAGTCTTTAGATCATCAAGAGTTATGTCCTTGCCGTACTCAACGTTTCCAAAGAACCTGATGTCGCCTCGGTCGAGAACTTCATAAAGAGCTCTAATGATTCCTTTGATTCTCGGGTGATCTGGAGCAACACCGTAGCGAACAAGTCCATATGGTGCAGGAAGTAAATCAAAAAGATCGATGGAAACATCAAAGTCACGAAGTTCGGATTTGATGATCAGGTCAGCTGCGTATATACCTGCTGGACCAGCACCCACAATCGCAAGCCTTAGCTTTGACATCTACCTATTCCTTATTTACAAAAACTTAGTTACTGCGTTCTATAACTGCTTCGGCGAAAGAGGTCAGTGCTTCACGAACTGGACCTTTTGGTAATTCTTCCAGAGCGCTTATTGCCTCAGCAGCCCATCTCTTTGCTTCTTGGTAAGTTCGCTCCGTTACAGGGTGATCCCGAAGAGCTTTGAGTACGGTCTGGAGTTTGGCTTCATCGTCGAGGCCGGAGTCAATTATGTCAATCAACTTGGCGGCTTCCAAATCACTCTTGGCTTCCTGTCGTAAATACATAACGGGAAGGGTTGGAACACCCGCACGAAGGTCAGTTCCTGGAGTCTTGCCCGACACTGCACCGTCAGAGTGTAGATCGATGTAGTCGTCGATTAGTTGGAAAGCTACGCCGATTGCTTCACCGTATTTTCTAACTGGTTCGCGAAGTGATTGATCCGCACCAGAGAAAATAACTCCAAGCTCAGCAGATGCAGAGATTAGAGATCCCGTTTTATCTGCAAGAACATGAAGATAATGCTCGATTGGATCTTGGCCATCTTGTGGACCGACTGTTTCATTTAGTTGACCAAGGCAAAGTCTTTCAAAAGTATCTGCTTGCAGAGTGAGTGCCTTTTGACCCAACTTGGAAACTAATTGCGAAGCTCTTGCAAAAAGCAAGTCACCAGTCAAGATTGCAACGTTGTTTCCCCAAATTTCATGAGCCGAATCAACACCTCTTCTTCTAGGTGCATCATCCATCACATCATCGTGATACAGGGTTCCGATGTGAGTGAGCTCCACAACGACCGCAGCTTGAATAACTTCATCGAGGTTAGCTTCACCAAGCTGAGAAGTTAGAAGAACCAAAGTTGGTCTAATTCTTTTGCCACCAGCATCAATCAAGTGCCGAGTGGTCACCTTTGCAATTGGGTCAGTGTGTTTTACGGACTCAACCAATTGCTGCTCAACTCTGTCTAAGCCAATTTCAAGCTTCTCTAGAAGTGCTTTATCAGCAACTTTCCTAAGTTGCCTAGGTAGTGACGTGCGCGCCATCTAGACCACCTTAGGTTTGAAACCGGTGTGGATGGCAACAATGCCAAGAGTTTGGTTTAGATAACTTACCGATTCAAAACCAGCAGATTCAATAATCTTTACTAACTCCTGCTGGCTAGGCCAGGCATCGATTGATTCGGCTAGGTAGCTGTAAGCCTCTGGAGTCTTACTCACCAAGCCCGAAAGAGTTGGAAGAATGTTTCGCAGATAGAAGCGGTAAAGACCGTGCAGGAAATTGTTAGGGATTCTGGAGAACTCACAAATCACTAACTTGCCACCTGGCTTTAGCACCCGAAGCATCTCGGCAAGTGCAACCTCGGTTTTTTCGACGTTTCTAATGCCAAAGGAAATAGTGACGGTGTCAAACTCTCTGTCTGCAAAAGGAAGTGCTGCTGCATCGGCAAATACAAACTCCAACTCGGGATGCCTTCTTCTTCCCTCTTCGAGCATGCCATTTGAAAAGTCAGCTGCTACTACTTTGACGCCCTCGCGCAGAAAGACAATTGAGGAAGATCCGGTGCCGGCAGCGAGATCCAGAATGGTTTGACCGGGTTGGGAATTTACTAGTTTGGCTACCTTTTTGCGCCAGATTCGGGCTGAGCCGAATGAGAGTAAATCGTTGGCTTTATCGTAGTTTTTCGCTACCCCATCAAACATCTCCGCTACTTGTTGCGGTTTTTTGGATAGGTCAGCTTTACTCACTATTCAATCTTAGCTTTGACTTAGAATTTAGAG
>WLDW01000067.1 GCA_009704605.1 Actinomycetota bacterium | reverse complement strand
GCTTTATCGCCGGTGGGTGATGGCTTACTGATGGCCAGCAAGCGAGCTACTTCTTCTTAACTACGCCTTCTAGGACTTTGTGAAGGCTCTTGGCTTCTTCTTCGTTTACCGAAACAACTAAGCGACCGCCGCCTTCAAGAGGGACCCTCAAGATAATTAGACCGCGAGGTTCGCGTTCTGCTTCCATTGGTCCATCGCCGGTACGAGGCTTCATTGCTGCCATTTTTACTCCTTGAAATACTTTTGGCCAATGGGCCTAAGTTCCAAGTTTATCAAAGATTTGAGGTCAGAAAATTTCTCAGTCCACTCTCACAGGCGTAAATCTGGCTAGCTGGCAGGGATTCATCATCAGCGTGAGCTTTATTTGGGTCCCCTGGTCCATAATTCACCGCTGGAATGCCCAGTTCACTGAATCTGGCAACATCAGTCCAGCCATACTTTGGATGAACTGATGTCTCAACGGCAGCAACAAATGCCTTGGCCTCGGGGCTTTGTAGCCCAGGTCTTGCTCCTGGTGCGCTATCAACAATGTTGATCTCGCAACCGGTAAACAAACTCTTCACGTATTCCCCTGCTTGAGCTTGCGACTTTGAAGGAGCGAAGCGATAGTTCACAGTCAAAATTGCCCGATCGGCAATCACGTTGGTAGCAATACCGCCGTTGACCAAAACAGCGTTCAAGGTTTCTTTGTATACCAAGCCATCGACTTCTACCTCTTGTGGTTCGTAGCCAGATAAAAACTCCAAAGCCGAGCCGAGCTTATGGATTGCATTTTCACCCATCCAGGACCTTGCAGAATGTGCCTTTTTGCCTGAGAACACTAACTCGGCCCGCAAGGTTCCATTGCAGCCACCCTCGACAATCGAACCAGTGGGCTCGCACAGCACCGCAAAGCCACCCTTGATCAAATCCGGATGATTTCGCATTAGTCTTCCAAGACCATTTTTGGAAGCTTCCACTTCCTCGTTGTCGTAAAACACCCAGGTCACATCAACTGTTGGCTCGGTTACGGTTGCGGCGAGCTTTAGCATCACGGCAACGCCAGATTTCATATCCACCGAGCCGCGACCCCAGATGACCTGCTCGCGCTCAAAAGACATCAATTTGGTTGGAAGATTATCTGCCACCGGAACGGTGTCGATGTGTCCTGCAATAATGACTCTTTTTGATCTGCCGAGATTGGTGCTTGCAACCACTGCGTCGCCATCTCGAACCACACTGAGGTGGCCAACCAATTTGAGGGCGGATTCGATAGCGTCTGCGATCTCGCGCTCATTGCCCGAAACCGATTCGATATCACACAGCTCGCGCGTGAGCTCGGCAACGTCTGAATTGAGATTTAGGTTCCTACTGGACACATTCCAGAGCCTAGCTTGTAATCTTGGAAGATGAGCGAAGAAACAACCAAGGCCTGGGGACATGGCTTGGCAACCAAAGATGCCGAGGGCCATGTCTTAGACGTATGGTTTCCAGAGCCGAAACTCGGCCCCGCTCCAAAAACTGATGCGCTCTGGGTGGTCCCAAAAGAACTCGATTCTCTAGTCGGATCTGACCCCAGACGAGCTATTGAAACTCAGGTTGTTAGAACCGAAATTGATCTAACTAAGCCAGTTAGCTCAACCGAGGATGCGTATCTCAGGCTGCATTTGATTTCTCACCTATTGGTAAAGCCCAACTCCATAAGTCTTGAAGGACTTATTGCCGCGATGCCAATTGTTGCCTTTACTTCGATTGGCTCTGTCTCACTGAATGACCTAGACAGATTGCGCCCAGCACTAACCAAAGCTGGGGTGGTTATTCACGCCGTTGATAAGTTTCCAAGACTGCTGGATTACGTGACTCCAAAGAAAGTAAGAATTGCCGATGCCTCCAGAGTTCGATTGGGTGCTTACTTATCCCCCGGAACAACTGTGATGCACGAGGGCTTTGTGAACTTTAATGCTGGAACTTTGGGAGCTTCCATGGTTGAGGGAAGAATCTCTCAAGGAGTGGTTGTCGGCGATGGTTCTGACATCGGCGGCGGAGCCTCGATTATGGGAACTTTGTCTGGTGGAGGCAAGCAACAAGTCAGCATCGGCAAGCGTGCTCTGCTTGGAGCTAACTCTGGAATTGGCATTTCAATTGGTAATGACTGCGTGGTTGAAGCAGGACTTTATGTAACCGCGGGAACCAAGTTGACACTTATTGCAGACGGCAAAGAACAAAACCTAAAGGCCGTTGAGTTATCAGGAATTGACAATTTACTATTCAGGCGCAACTCGATGACTGGAAGAGTCGAAGCCTTAGTTAGAACTGGCGCGGGAGTGGAACTAAATAAGGATCTGCACCCGTAAGTTACTTTCCAGTAATGGAGTCCCAGCCTTTGGCTTCCAGCGGCACTCCATCTAGATAAAGCTCTGGTTCACCGGAAGTCACGACACCTATCGCCTTGAAAGCCTTTGGCAAAACAGCATTACTTGGAAATGTCGCAACAAGTGCGTGATCTTCACCGCCGTGCAAAACCCAATTCTTCGGATCCACACCTAATCCCAAAGCTGGAAGCTCAAGCATGGCTTCGAAGCCTTGCAGTTCTTTGGAAGAAAGCTCGATAGCAACATTTGAGGCTTTGCAAATTCGCATTAGGTCAACACTTAGACCATCAGATAGGTCGAGCATGCTGGTGGCACCAGCAATTGAAGCCTCAACGCCTTGCTGGATTGGTGGCTCTGGTCGCAAATGGTAAGAAACCCAATCATCGTAGGAGTTGATGAGGTCCTTATTCTCTGATTGCAATAGCGCCAGGCCGCAGGAAGATTTACCTAGTGTTCCGGCAACCGCAACAATGTCGCCAGCTTGTGCACCAGATCGAAGCACCGGGGTTCTACCTTCCATGCTGCCGTGCACCGTGACCGAAACAACAAGTTGCTCTCCAGAGGCAAGATCTCCACCAACCACACCAGCTCCTGGAGCAAGGGATTTGCAGGAAGCGTCTAAACCATCGGCGAAGCCTTCTAACCAGGAGATCTTGGTGGTTTTTGGAACTACCAGAGCAACAACTAACGCGGTTGGTTTTGCTCCCATAGCTGCAATGTCAGCCAGATTGGTTGCTACCGCTTTGTATCCAAGATCAAAGGAGCTCGACCAATCCAATCTAAAGTCATGATTTTCAATCAAGGTATCGGTGGAAACCACAAATGATTGATCGGCAACAATTACGGCCGCATCATCGCCCGATCCAACCAACGCGTGAACACTGGGGGTTAGGCGCGCCACGGTGCGCCTAAGACTTTCTATCTCGCCCAGCTGCTCTAAAGTTTGGTCGTTCACAAATCAAAGGTAGCCTTAATAGCGATGCTAAAAAACCACCTAATACTTATAACCGCTTCCGTGCTGGTGCTAACTGGCTGCGCTCCGGTGGTTCCGCTAGAGCCTGCGGAGCAGGCAAATGATGCGGCTTGTGCAGAGGTTATTGTTCGCCTGCCCGATGAGCTAGCAGGACTTCCAGAGCGAAGAGTAAACGCCCAATCAACCGCCGCTTGGGGTGAACCAGCCGCGGTTATCTTGCGCTGTGGCCTGGAGCCTGTCGAAGTAAGCTCGCTGGTTTGCGTAACCGCATCGGATATCGACTGGTTACTGGATGAATCCGAAGCTCCGAACTACCGGTTTATTTCCTTTGCTCGTTCTCCCGCAACCGAAGTAATTGTTGACTCAACGGTGGTTGCTGGAGTCACGGTGCTAGAAGAACTAGCGGCATCAATTAGTGTTCTGGATGCAACCAAGCGCTGCACCGAGGTTACAAACTAAGACCAGCCGTGCTCCTTTAAAGCATCGCGGGCTTCTTTTCTAGCCGAGTATGGAGTGCGTACTCCCCTGATGTCTCGATAGTCCTGGTGTCCTGGCCCTGCCCACAAAATCGCATCTCCGGTTGTTGCAAGTGATACCGCCTTGCGAATGGCAGCTTCCGGAGGGGAAACGTTATAGATCTCATGGTTTGGATAAGACTCACGGGCCGATTTTTCGAGACCAGCACGTATCGAATCTGGGTCTTCAAATCTTGGGTGGTGATCAGTGATTACCAGAATGTCTGAACCGGCAGCAGCGACCTGCGCCATAGCTGGCCGCTTACTTGGATCACGATCACCGTCAGCGCCAAAAAGCATGATTACTTTTCCGGCGGTGACTTTTCTTACGGCATCTAGGGTGTGTAAGAAAGCATCGGGGCTGTGACCAAAGTCAACATAGACCGCAGGTCCGGTGTCACCGCTGACGCGCTCAGTTCTACCTGGCAGGTAAGCATCAATGCCACCTTCAATTGCTTTCGCAATTGCATTGGCATCAAAACCTGCTTCAATGAGCATCACTATTGCTAGTCCCGCGTTTGCTGCCATGTGAGCACCAAGTAGTGGAACGCGAGATCTAATGGTCACGCTGTCTGGACCGGCAAGAACAAAGGATGTGTACTTAGGGTTTTCAGCCGTAACAGCAACGTGCCACTTCGCTTCTACTCCCAATTCGCTAGTGATGGTTACCACCGGAACTTCTGATCTTTCAACAAAGTCGCGGCCGTATTTGGAATCAAGACAAACCACACCGCGCTTGGCGCGGTGTGCAGAAAAGAGCGGCAGCTTAGCCTCTAGATACTCCTGCATGTCTTTGTAATCGTCTAGGTGGTCATGGCTCAAATTAGTAAAGCCAACAACATCGAAGTGCAGTCCATCCACCCGAAGCTGAGATAGCGCTTGGGCCGAAACCTCAATAGCCACCGAGGTAACTTTCTTCTCTCGCATCCTTGCAATCAGCGCCTGCATCTCGGTGGACTCAGGGGTGGTGAGCCTGCTCACAATTGTTTCGCCAGCGATGTGACGCTCGGCGGTGGAAGTAAGACCTGTAACTTCACCCATTTGGCGCAGGATGGCTTCCAGCAAATACGTGGTCGAGGTTTTGCCGTTAGTTCCGGTGGTGCCAAAAAGAAGCGGCATCTTGCCTGGCAGATTTCCATAAACGTAGGCCGCTAGGTTACCTAGGTGCTGCCTCGGGTTTTCGATTCGAACTACAGGAACGGATATTGTCTTGGTGTGAGCAAGGCCTGCGGTATCGGTAGCCACAGCGGTTGCGCCAAGTTCGAGGGCTTTTTCAATGAATTGCGCACCGTGGGTTTTCTTGCCAGGCATCGCAACAAATAGATCTCCTGGGCGTAGATCGTTAGTGTTCATGCTGATACCGGTCAGCACAGCATCCTTAGCTGGAGCGTCTAATCCGAAGTGGGCTGCGAAATCTTTTAG
>WLDW01000066.1 GCA_009704605.1 Actinomycetota bacterium | reverse complement strand
TTAGATTTTGCTGCATGGCTAGTTACCCAAGCGGCCAAAGGGAACTGACTGTAAATCAGCTGGCTCAGCCTTCGGGGGTTCGAATCCCTCACTAGCCACATCGGGAAAATCCCCGCTAACAGGAATTCAATTGATTGTTAGCGGGGTTTTCTTGGGTCGAAACAGAATCTTGAGGAGCAAGTAAGTGTCATCGCAAGTTGATTCAAAACCAGAACCGCAAACCAGCCATGACATGCCGGGCTGGAAAAGACGAGTAACTGTTTTCCTTGTCGGACAGACAATCACTACCTTCGGCTCATTTTTGGTTCAGTACGCAATCATGTGGCATCTGACTTTGACTACAAAGTCCGGATTGGTTCTTGCCCTGGCGGCCGTTTTTGGATTCTTACCGCAAGCAATCGTTTCGATTTTTGCCGGCGTTTGGGCCGACCGAGTAAATCGCAAAATGATGATCATTGTTTCAGACTCTGTGATTGCACTTGCGACATTGATTCTTGCGGTCTTTATGATGTCTGGCGTAGAGGACCTTTGGCTTATCTTTCTAATCATGGCCGTTAGGTCAATTGGTGCTGGTGTTCAGATGCCAGCAATTTCAGCCCTAGTGCCACAAATTGTCCCAACTGACAAACTGCTAACCGTGAATGGCATCAACAGCAGCATCTCATCATCACTTCAGTTACTTGCCCCAGTTGCTGCAGCTGGTGTTTATTCAACAATGTCCTTGTCTGCTATTTTGTTTATCGATGTGGTGACAGCCGTGATTGGACTCTCATTATTGGCAACAGTTGCTGTTCCAACGCTGGCAAGAGTTGCCAGCGAAGACAAGCCTTCTTACTTTGCGGACCTAAAAGAAGGCATGGCCTACATCTTTAGTAACCAACTGGTTCGTTGGGTAATGGCTATTTTTGCCATTATCTTCCTTTTGATTGTTGCTCCTTCTAATCTTTCACCTCTGATGATTGCAAGAACATTTGGGGGAGAAGTTTGGATGCTAACCGTATTGGAGCTTTCATTCGGTGTTGGAATGCTAATCGGCGGAGCCTTGATTGCGGTCTTTGCTAAAAAGATTGACCGTATTGGAATGATTATTGGATCCTCTATCCTTTTTGGCATTCTTGCTACTGCGATGGGCTTCACGACAAACCTGATTCTTTTCTTTGCGCTATTTTTTGTGGTTGGAATTGCAGTTCCCGCATTCTCAACATCGGCCATGACTTTGCTTCAAGAAACTGTTGAGCCAGAGCGCCAAGGAAGAGTCTTTGGATTCCTGGGAATCGTAATGGCTGTTGCGATGCCGCTAGGTATGTCAATTCTTGGACCACTTGCAGATGTTGTATCAGTTGAGATTTTGCTTATCGTCACAGGAATTGCAACGGTGGTGATTGCGGTAGTAGCTGTTTTACTTCCGGCAGGACGCCGAGCAATGGCTGCAGCTCACGCCTCAACGGGAGTGAAATCCTAAGCCAATTACCGACAATGGGCCTGAGCCAGTATGTAATCCCAATGCAATGGATTACCGGGTGGCAGAATAAGGAGTACATCAAATAAAGGATTTGAATTGAACAACATCGCCTCATTCATAACTGGCCGCAAAACTTCTTGGGTCACGCTTCTTATTGGACTAATTTTTGCTGGTTTAGCCTTTGGTCCACTCAGTGCACCAGAGTCGGATGCTTCTCCAACCGATGGTCTTCCAGCCAACAACGAGACAGTGCTTGTTAACAAGGCCCTAGAGGATCTTCCTGGAACTGACGGCACAGTTGCTGTTGTTGTTTACTCCTCGGACACTAAGCTCACCGAAGAGCAGGAGCTTTGGATAACTGGAACCTTTGACCCAATGGCTCAAGGTTTTGTTGATGGTGCAAGTGACAAGTTTTTGGATTACACATCAGGTGAACTAAACGGTGAGGCGTTTGTGCCACCCGCTCAAGTTTCAGATGACGGCAAGGTCGCCGTAATAACTGTTCCTCTGGAAGAATTCGAAGAAAACGCAGAGCGCACCGAGCGAATGACAGAAATGCGTGCGATAGCTAAAGAAGATATGCCTGCTGGCCTTGAGGTTTACATCACCGGTCCTGAAGGTTTCCAGGTTGACATCGCGGGGGTATTTGCTGGTGCAAACTTCACTCTGCTTCTTTCCACGGTTATCATCGTTGCCGTACTACTTCTTATTACCTACCGCTCACCAGTTCTTTGGCTAGTGCCACTGATTGTTATCGGTGTTGCAGATGGAATGGCAGCCCAGCTTGCCCCCCAGCTCGCAACTGTCTTCCTGGGCGCACCAGCGGATGGATCTGTAACAGGTATCTTGTCGGTTCTCGTGTTTGGTGCTGGAACGAACTACGCGCTCTTGCTCATCGCCCGTTACCGCGAAGAGCTATTGCTGAATGAAGATCGCCACCAGGCGATGTTCAAAGCCCTTAGAGGTGTAACACCGGCGGTATTAGCTTCTGGTGGAACCGTTGCCCTTGCTCTGCTTACCTTGCTATTTGCTCAACTTGGTGGAAACCGAACTCTTGGACTGGTAGTTGCCGGTGGAATTATCATGGCCATGTTTGCGGCCTTAGTTGTTCTACCAGCAGCAATCGTGGTCTTCGGTCGCGGCTTGTTCTGGCCCTTTGTTCCAAAATTCGGTGGGGTAAACAAATCTGAAAAAGGTCTTTGGGCCAAACTTGGACGCGGTGTGAGCAAACGTCCAGTTATCGTATCGATCGCAGGATTTATCATTCTCGCAATCTTGAGCTTTGGCGCGACCGGAGTAAAGGTCGGACTCTCTTCCACTGAGCAATTCCGAGTGGCACCAGAAGCAGCCGTTGGCCAAGACGTGTTGGCTGAAGCCTTCCCGGCTGGATCAACATCTCCTGCAATCGTTATTGCCAACAACGGCTTCGAAGACGAAGTAGCGTCCGCTGCTGAAAAAGTTAGCGGTGTTGCCGAGGTAACCATCGGGGACAGCACCTCCGAAATCACCAAGATTGATGTGGTTTTGGACGCTGAATCACAGTCTGAAGAAGCGTATGTGATCATTCGTGAACTTCGCCAAGAACTTCGGGCAATCGAAGGGGCAGATGCTTTGGTTGGTGGTATCGACGCACAGCGACTTGACGTCAAGGACACTTACGCTTCTGACCAGCTCACAGTAATTCCTATGATCTTGATTCTGGTATTCCTGGTGCTTGTTCTATTGCTTCGATCACTGGTAGCGCCAATCTTGCTTCTACTTACCGTGGTCGCATCCTTCTTCTCCGCTATTGGAGCAAGCTGGCTACTGTTTGAAAACGTGTTTGGATTGCCGGCTTTGGATCTATCGGTATTCCTATACAGCTTCTTGTTCCTAGTTGCCCTAGGTGTTGACTACAACATTTTCTTGGTAACAAGAGCTAAAGAAGAAGCCGAGAAGCTTGGTCTCAAAGAGGGAATGATTAAGGCCCTTGCTTCAACCGGTGGTGTTATCACTAGTGCCGGTATCTTGCTTGCAGCAGTATTCGCAGTTCTTGGCGTTCTACCTTTGATTGCTCTTTACCAAATTGGAATCATCGTGGGTATTGGTGTGCTGCTAGACACCCTCTTGGTAAGAACAGTTATCGTGCCTTCACTTGCGTTTATCACCGGAAAGTACTTCTGGTGGCCAAATCACAAGAAGGCTAAGGCTTAATCCAAGCGCACTGATTGGTTGCTAGCTGCTTGCCACTTAGTGGCTGGCTTGAAAGCAAGATCTCAAAAGTGGACAGGTCAACTGGCTGCGCTCCGAAGTTGTAGATGACCTTGACACCAGAGTTTTCATAACCAAGCGTTTCTGGACCTTGATGACCGGCTATCCAGCTGAATGAGCCCTCGCCTAGACCAAGTTGTTTTCTTAGGTCAAGTGCAGTTTTGTAAAAGGAAAGTGTTGATTCGGGGTTCTTCTCTTGAATCGATCTAGCAAGTTCTTTGTAACTTGCCGGTTGCGGTAACCAACTCTTTCCTGATTCACTAAAGCCGCTTGAATCGCCTTCTGGTTCCCAGGGAAGTGGAATGCGGCATCCATCTCGACCAACGCGCGCTCCATTGGTTCTAGCAAAAGTTGGATCTTGGCGATACTTGTCTTCGAGTGTGGTGTGCTCTGGAAGACCAAGCTCCTCACCCTGATACAGGTAGCTAGCTCCTGGAAGTCCGAGCATAAACAGGGTTGCTCCCTTAGCAATTTGTAAACCCAGAATCGGGTCTGGCTGCGGTTGACCGGATCCAATTCCATCTGATGCAGTTGCGCGTCCGTAATCGCCACCAAATCTGGAGGCGTGCCTAATCACGTCGTGATTGTTTAGCACCCAGGTTGAAGGGGCACCAACCCCATCGAAGGCTTCAAATGATTCGTTGATTGCATCAAATAGCTTCTTTGAATCCCAACCTGCATCCAGAAAACGAAAATTAAATGTCTGATGAAACTCATCTGACCTAACCCACTTAGCCATTAGAGAAAGCGGATAGACATAAGCCTCACCGCACATTGCCCTCTCACCGGGGTAGCCTTCTAGAATCTTGCGCCACTTTCTGAAAATTTCATGCACTTCTTCTTGAAACCACATCGGTGGATTCTCTCGGCCCTCAATGAACCCGGCACCTGCTTCTTTCAAGTAAGGGTGGTCAGGAAGACCTTCTGCTTTGGCCATTGCATGGGGCTGGTCTACTCGAAAACCATCAACGCCTCTATCGAGCCAAAACTTCAAAATGTTTTCAAACTCCAGTTGCACCTCGGGATTTGCCCAGTTGAAATCAGGCTGAGAAGAATCAAAAAGATGCACAAACCACTGTCCAGGTTTGCCATCACTCTCTGTGACTCTGGTCCAAGCCGGCCCGCCAAACATCGAAACCCAGTTGTTGGGAGGCAGCTCGCCATTTTCTCCTAAGCCATCTTTGAAGTGATAGAACGCACGCTCGGGTGAACCTGGTTTCGCTGCCAAGGCGCGCTGGAACCAGGCGTGCTGATCGGAGCTGTGGTTTGGGACAAGATCGATCATTACGCGAATGCCAAGCCCGTGAGCTTTTTCCAGAAGATCATCGAAATCACTAAGCGTTCCAAAAATGGGATCAACGTCTACGTAATTGGATACGTCATAACCGGCATCTTTTTGTGGCGAACAGTAAAAAGGAGAAAGCCAAATAGCGTCGATACCAAGAGCGGCCAGCGAATCCAGTCTTGAAGTTATTCCCTTTAGATCCCCCAGGCCATCGCCATTAGAGTCAGCAAATGATCGGGGGTAAATCTGATAGATAACTCCAGATCGCCACCACTGGGAACCTGGTTGAGCAAGGTGAGTAACTAGAGCTTGATCCATGCGCTCTGGTTTGCCTCGAGTTGCCCTCCAGCATTTAGTGAGCTCTGCGTAGAGACAATGATTTCTCCAGTTGGA
>WLDW01000065.1 GCA_009704605.1 Actinomycetota bacterium | reverse complement strand
TGTATCTAAAGGGAAACCTTCCAAAATTTAGCCTTCCCCTCAAAGTGTTGGGCACACCGTTTCAACTAGCTGTTTGGAAGACAATTGCCAAAGTGCCTTTTGGCAAGACAATTTCCTACGGTGAAATTGCCGCAGCTATTGGTAAACCTCAAGCCGCCAGGGCAGTTGGGGCCGCAGTGGGTGCAAATCCAACGCCGCTATTGGTTGGCTGCCACCGGGTTCTTGGATCCAATGGTTCACTGACTGGTTACTCAGGTGGCCAGGGAATCAAAACCAAAAAGCTGCTGCTAGCTCACGAAGGCATCGACTATGAGTGAGTTTGTTATCAAGTATCCCGATGGACTAAAGCGCTGCCGCTGGCCTAAACAAGATCAGATCTACATCGACTATCACGACACCGAGTGGGGCGTGAAGCTAGAGGGAGAAAATGAACTCTTTGAACAGCTTGCTCTTGAGGCATTTCAAGCAGGGCTGTCATGGATCACTATCTTGAAGCGCAGGCAGGGCTTTAGAAAGGCATTTCACAACTTCAACATCCGCAAGGTTGCCAAGATGACCGATAAGGACATAGAGCGGCTAATGCAAGATGAAAGCATTATTCGAAACCGGGCCAAGATAAGGGCAACCATCAGAAATGCACGCTTAATCTTGGAACTAGATCAGCCGCTAACTTCATTGATTTGGTCTCACGCGCCTAAGCGGTTAACAACACCTGGAGCTAACTTTGAATTCAAAGCCACTACCCCAGAGTCAATTGCGCTGAGTAAGACACTGCGAAGTCTGGGGTTTTCGTTTGTTGGCCCCACAACCATGTATGCGATGATGCAGTCAATTGGCATGGTGAATGACCACGCACCGGGTTGCTTCAGGAGAAACGAACTTCGCGAGTAGGATTACAGCTGTGACCCCTGAAGAATTTACGTCAACTTACCGCCAGGTACTTCCACAGATCACAAAGTATCTTGTGAGGCGCGTGAGCCCTTCAGATGTTGAGGACCTAGCCTCTAGAATATTTGAAATAGCTTGGACGAAAAGATCTGAGGCACCCAAGGGCTTTGAGCTCCCCTGGCTCTATAGAATCGCTGGATTTGTGGTCGCAAATCACCGAAGAAGCCAGAAGGCTAAAGAAAACTTCTTGATCTTATTCCGGCCAAGGGATTCTGCACCTTCTGCAGAGGACATTGCTCTAAGCGACCTTAGTCTTTCAGAAGCTTGGGTAAAGCTGACCCCAGCTGAGCGCCAGGTTATTTCCCTAAGTAGCTTTGAAGGTCTAGACAATGCGGACTCGGCCAGGGTGTTGGAAATCTCGACTAATGCCTTCGCTCTTAGGCTGAGCAAGGCTAAGGCCAAACTTAGAGGGCTACTTTCTTAAAGTTTCTAGACATAATCACCTACCTGGCTACATAACCAATATATGAATACTCCAGATGAACTAGACGCCCGTCTGCGTAAGGCAGACCCCGCAAACAAAGCCAAAACTGAGCCGCTATCAGCTGAAATCTTGGCAGCCGCCTCAAAGTCCAAACTAAGACTTGGCCTTACTCAAAGATTTGAACTCCTTTCAGCCAAAGCCAGAGGTTTCGCTTTGGGTGGTTTAGTTTCTGGAACAGCGGCAATCCTGGCAGTGGCCATAGTAGTAAACCCAATCCAAACCCCACTGATTCAATTAGCTGCTTCATACCAGGGTCCTTCGAATGGATCCGGCTCGATGTCTGAAGCATCCGACGACAAAATGATGTCTATGCCGTTTTTTAGCTATGACTATGTGGCCGGACCTAATCTGTCAAACGAGGGTGGATCTGGCCAAATCTATAAGCTAGTGCGCACCGGAACTCCAGAATCGATCCTCCAGAAAGTATCAAGATTGTTTGATGTTCAGGGCAGCGTTAAGAAGTTCCCTGATTTCAGTGAAGCCAATCCTGGCTACTTTTTTGGTGAATCCGATGATCCTTGGGGCATTGACAATCAGAACCCAATCGTTTCGGTTTGGTGGAGCGGGACAGCATCTTGGTACTATTCCAATCCTTCTGACTCTTCAATTTCGAGTTCTTGCAGCTCAATGGACGCCGAAGGGTTTTGTGAAGAGTGGATTGAGCCAGTTTCAACCCCGGAACTACTTCCAAGCAAGTCTGAAGCCATTGCCAAAGCTCTGGAGGTATTTAACGCAACTGGCCTAGCCGTGACTGAATCTGACTTGCGAGTTGACATGTCAGAATGGGGTGTTTCCGTGTCCGCCGCGATGGCTGTAGACAATCAGCCGACAAGTATCGAATGGTACATCGGCTGGGGTTCTGATGGCGAGATTAGCTACGCGCAAGGCCACTCGGTGGTTGCCCAAGCCGTTGGCACCTACAACACCATTTCGCCTGTCCAGGCTATGGATCGACTCGACCAGTGGATCTGGTATGGATCTCCACCTAGCTATTTGTATGAAAAATACCCCGCAATTTATAGCGACATGAGCGTTCGCAATGAACCACTTGTTGACCCAGAAGTATCAGAAACCGAAGTGACAGCCGAGCCGATTGAACCTAGTCCATCAGAGACCGCGTCAGCGGTGCCTGAACCTACTGAAACTGAGCCAGCACCTGTTGAGCCCCAGGTTGTCACTTTGACAATTGT
This sequence comes from Actinomycetota bacterium, assembly GCA_009704605.1. Lineage (GTDB taxonomy): Bacteria > Actinomycetota > Actinomycetes > Actinomycetales > Microbacteriaceae > Rhodoluna. Next base: position 2,774 of record WLDW01000065.1, on the reverse strand, counting down.
TAGGGCAGAGTCAGCTCTCTTGGGTATTTGGGATGCTGCTGGGGATGTTTGGCTTGTACCAGGCTGGATCATGTTTAACGATGAGGGATGGTGGAGCACGGTAATTTCATTGATTGAGGGAATTATTGCTCTTCCTGACCCGGGCATGTTTGATGAAGAGCCTCTTCCTGCAGAAGACTCATCCGTAGGTAATTAGTAAAAGCTTTTTACCTGAAACTTCCAGCTTTAGTTTGGCTAGCTTCGCGACGGAAGTGAGGTCTGCCACAGTTTTAGGCGCTGGAGTGATCATTAATGCCGACCTAAGAAATTGCCCCTTGGCTTGTTTATTGAAATGATTTAGCCTCGTGCGTTTGCCCTTTTTGTCCTCCAGCACTACATCAAGGGTGTAACAGGAAAGGTTTTTTGGGACAGGCGCTAGCTCAGCGTATGAATTGGATCTCATGTCAATCACTATCTCTTTCGAAAGCTTCGGCCATACCATCTCATGAGCTTCCTGCCATAGCCTCTTAAGGTTTAGCCCAGGAATTTTTGCTCCAGCTGAGAACCGGTAGTTCGGAATTTGATTACCGGCTGAGATCAGTCCAAAAAGCGAGGATTGGATAAACACAGATTTGCTTGCCCTAGATCGCATAACCGAAGTGACGCCACCTGCTTTGAGCGCGTCATACAAGGTGCCGGTGTATCGATCCAGGGCAGGTAAACACTTGGGGTTTGTTAGATCGAGATTAACTTGAATCTCCCCCGATTGCTTTGGCCCTAGCTTGAGAGCCTTGGAGGCAAGACTGGGGGTTTTGCAGATATCAAACAGCGCCTGCTGAAGAACTTTGCGAGTTTTGTCTAATTCTTTGTGACTCAGAACCTTGGCCATCTTTTTGCCACCAGGCTCCTTCGTTTCAGACGGTGGGAGCAAAAAGATCATTCCATAAGCCTAGACTTAGACCATGGTCAAACTTACAAAAATCTATACCCGCACAGGCGATGAGGGTTTAACTGGTCTAAGCGACTTTTCTAGAACTCGCAAAACAGATCCTCGAATCGAAGCGTACGCCGACGTTGATGAGGCTAACTCTGCAATCGGTGTTGCTGTTGCACTAGCCCATGGCGAGTTCGATGCTGAAACTTTAGCGCTGCTATCCCAGATTCAAAATGACCTATTCGATCTAGGTGCAGACCTTTCAAACCCACTCAATGAGCACTACGAGTATGAACCCCTGCGCGTAGATGCAATTTGGATTGACGCTTTAGAAGAAGCCATTGACAAATACAACAAGCAGCTTGAAAAGCTAGACAGCTTTATTCTTCCTGGAGGCTCTGGCCTAGCTGCCGGCCTGCACTTGGCAAGAACTGTTGTTCGCAGAGCAGAGCGCGCCACCTGGCACGCTATAGAAAAGTATGGAACCGATCCTGCAAAAAAGGGAAATAACAACGGTGGAGTAAGCGTTTTGGCTGCCAAGTACCTAAACCGTCTTAGCGATCTATTGTTTGTCCTTGCTCGTTTTGCCAACATTAAGCACGGTGGCGATGTGAAGTGGATTCCGGCTTCAAACAGACGCGAACGTCCTGCAAGCACCCGTCCAGAACAGGATTAGGCCAGCGAAGCATTTCTGGCAACAACAGTTACCACGTCATGCTCCACTGACAAGAATCCATCATCTGCGGTAACAACAAGTACTTCACCCTCGGGTTTGGTAACCCTTACCTCACCGTTAGCCAAGATGGCAAGCATCGGTTCGTGACCAGGCATCAAACCGATTTCGCCCTCAACTGTTTTGGCTACTACCAACTTGGCTTCACCAGACCACACTGCCTTATCGGCAGCAACTAGCTCAACCCGCAGAGTTTTTTCAGACAAGGTTAGTTACCAGATTCCTTCTGAATCTTGGCCCACTGGCGCTCAACGTCTTCAAGGCCACCGACGTTGAAGAACGCCTGCTCTGCAACGTTGTCGAAGTCACCGTTAGCAATCTTGGAGAATCCTTCGATGGTCTCCTTGAGTGGCACGGTAGATCCTGCGACACCGGTGAACTTGGTAGCCATGTAAGTGTTCTGAGACAAGAACTGCTGAATTCTTCTTGCTCTTGATACTGCAACCTTGTCTTCTTCGGAAAGCTCCTCAACACCCAAGATGGCGATGATTTCCTGGAGCTCCTTGTTCTTCTGAAGAATCTGCTTGACCCTAACGGCAGTATCGTAGTGATCCTTGGCGATGTAGCGAGGGTCCAAGATTCTTGAAGTTGAAGAAAGTGGATCCACGGCTGGGTATAGACCCTTGGAAGCAATTTCACGGCTTAGCTCGGTTGTTGCATCCAAGTGAGCAAAGGTGGTTGCTGGGGCTGGGTCGGTGTAGTCATCGGCAGGAACGTAAATTGCCTGCAGCGACGTAATCGAGTGACCACGGGTTGAAGTGATTCGTTCCTGCAATAGACCCATCTCATCTGCCAAGTTCGGCTGGTAACCCACGGCAGATGGCATACGACCTAACAATGTGGAAACCTCAGAACCTGCCTGAGTGAAGCGGAAGATGTTGTCGATAAATAGCAACACGTCCTGCTTCTGAACATCGCGGAAGTACTCCGCCATGGTCAATGCAGACAGGGCAACACGCAAACGCGTGCCTGGTGGCTCATCCATCTGACCGAACACGAGGGCGGTCTTGTCGATAACACCCGACTCGGTCATTTCGTCGATTAGGTCGTTACCTTCACGGGTGCGCTCACCAACACCGGCGAATACAGACACACCGTCGTGGTCTTCTGCCACACGGTAAATCATTT
>WLDW01000064.1 GCA_009704605.1 Actinomycetota bacterium | reverse complement strand
TGCTTGCAACTGGAAACCGGTAACGATGCTGTGGACATAGTTGGAACCGGCGGTGACATGATCGGTACCGTGAACATCTCCACAATGGCTTCCATCCTCACGGCCGCAGCTGGGATTCCTGTTTTAAAGCACGGTTCGCGATCAGCCTCCGGGAAGACTGGATCCTCTGAGATGTTGGCAGAACTGGGTGTAAACCTCGAGCTATCGCCCCAGCAGGTGTCTCAAGTCTTCAAGAAAACAGGAATCACATTCTTTTTTGCCCTGGTTTTTCATCCAGCAATGAAACACGCGGCTCCAATTCGCAAAAAACTTGGCGTGCCAACAACTTTCAACTTCCTAGGACCTTTGGCCAACCCCGCTCAACCTCTAGCGACCTCTTTAGGAGTTGCAAATGAGCAAATTGCCCCACTTATGGCCCAAGAACTGGCCCAAAGAGGCCGATTTGGCCTAGTTTCCAGGGGGAATGATGGCTTGGACGAGCTTACGACCACTACCAACAGCCAAATATTGGAAGTTTCTCCCAATTTCGTGACCAAATGGGAGTTGGATCCAAGCCTGCTTGGCATAAAAAAGGCCAATTTGGAGCAACTAGTTGGTGGTGATGCATCCTACAACGCCCAGATTGCCAGGGATCTTTTTTCCGGTGGCACTTCTGGGAACCTCGGAGCAGTCCGAGATATAGTCATTTTGAACGCTGCGGGGGGAGTGGTGGCCTACCAGGCTGCCAAGAATCCAGATCTGGTTGGCTCGGAACTTCTTGTCCGATTTGAGTCAGCCGTTCAGCTAGTCACAGTTGCCCTCGATTCAGGTAAAGCTCAGTCAAAGCTCGAGCAGTGGGTTCAGGCTTCAAAGTAGGAAAAATCTGTGGGGATGGGCCCAAATGGCCCTGAAAACGCAACCTGACATAATGTACATTATCGGCATAAAGTATCAAACCTAAACCAGCTCGCCCTTCCAGGAGACGATCGAATTGTGCCACTCACCAGCAACATGCCAAATAGGGCTACCCCTTTGGGATCTTGAACGCCTTTAGAGAGATCTGAACCAGGTAACCGATTGTCACGGCAAAGATCAAAGTTCCCTCACGAACCTGTCCACCCATAAGCCAACCAATTGTCAGCACAGAGCCCTCAAAAGCCGTCCTGACGATCCAAAAAGGCTTGTCTAGGGTATTTGCTGTCCCCTGCATTAGGCCGTCTCTAGGGCCAGATCCGAGCCTGGAGCTGATGTAGAGACCGGTGGCTATTGCCACGACAACGACCCCAAGCATGAAAACAGCAAGCTGCTGCCAGTAGGCAGTTAGATCAGGAAGGATCATGAGCCAGAAATCGGCAAAAAGTCCAACCAAAAGGGCATTTGCGACGGTTGCAAAACCAGGCTTTACTTTGAGCGGAATCCAGCAAATGAGCACAAGAATGCTTACAGCTACGGTTGCAACGCCAAAGCTCAAGCCAGTCTGGATGGAGATACCCTGAGCCAGAACGTCCCAAGGGGCGATTCCAATACCAGCATGGACGGTGAGGGCAACCCCTAGCCCGTAAACAAACAATCCAGCCAATAGCGTGACCAGCCTTATAGGCAAGCTACGGTTGGTTTCATGGAGCACCTATGAACACTACAGGCTATCTAGGTGACATTTCGGACTCAAGACCGCGCATTTTTGCCCATCGGGGACTTGTTTACGAGAGTGACCGGCAAGTAGTTGACGAAAACACCATTGACTCATTTGAGCTTGCGTTGGCAGCGGGGGCTGACTATTTAGAAACTGATCTACAACTAACCAAAGACGGTGTTGCAGTTCTTTTTCATGATTCTGATCTCTCACGCCTGGTTGGGTCCAAAAAATCGATTTCATCTCTGACTCTAAGTGAACTCAAGCAAATCAGACTCCCCTTTGGCGGAACTATTCCAACCTTGCAAGAAGCCTTAGAGAAATTTCCCTCGGCAAAATTCAATCTTGATTTCAAAAGCCGAAGTACCGAGTCTCCCGGTATGGCGGTAATCAGTGCCGCAGGAGCTTATGAGCGGGTATTGGTTTCTAGCTTCAGCGAGGCTTCGAGAGTTCGAGCCTTATCTCACTCCCCTGTTCCGATCACAACGTCCGCAGGTAGCTCAAAGGTTCTTGCCAGCTACATGCTGGCGCGACTGAATATGACCAAACAACTCGCTCATTCCCTGGCTGATGTGCAGGCACTTCAGATCCCAACGAGAATGTACGGTATCGATTTCACCCACCCCCGATTCGTCGAGGCTGTTTTCAGCCAGAACAAGGAGATTCACTACTGGACCATAAATGAACCAAATGAGATGGTGACCCTGTTTGCCCTTGGAGCTCATGGAATTGTTACCGACCGAAGTGATATCGCGACCAAGGTCTTTAGCTGACACTTTGCTGTTAAAGCCTTAGGGTCGGGATTATTCCGTCTCCTTAGTCTGTTGACCCTTTTAGCGCAAAAACTGCGCAAACCAAGGAGAACTAATTGGCTCAGCAGACAATGCGCGGTATCAGACTCGGAACTCAATCACTTGAGTCCGAAGTTGGGGTTAGCTACTCCCCCAGAACCAAGTACCAATTTCTCTGCCCCAATGGTCACTCCTCCGAAATTGTCTTCGCTCAAGAGGCCGAGCTGCCAGAGACCTGGCAGTGTAGATCCTGCTCAGAGTTTGGAACTTTGCTAAAAGATGGTAAACCCATCACCTTGAGCTTCAAAGAACTAAAGACACCAAAGTCCCACTGGGACATGCTCCTAGAGCGCCGCTCAAAAGTAGAGTTGGAAGTTATCTTGAAAGAACGTTTGGCGTACATAAAGGCACGAAGAAAAGCCGGCAAGGCTGACATTTAGCCAAAAAGGCGTCTAATCCCCCAGAGCTGAATCTTTATCAGGGCCTCGAACACGATTCCTATCGTCATCTTTGATCTTCCCTCAGTGCGTTCAACAAATGTAATGGGAACTTCCTTTACGACACCATTTTTGGTCGCTCGATAGGCTAGCTCGACTTGGAACGAGTACCCCTGCGAGGAAACCGGCGAATCAATAAGTTTCCGCAAGAAACTTGATTGATAGGCGCGAAATCCTGAGGTCATGTCAAAAATGTGTGTTCCAAGCATCAATCTTGCGAAGAGATTACCGAAATTTGATAACAGAATTCTTGAAATCGGCCAGTTCTGAACACTTCCACCAGGGATCCAGCGCGAGCCAATGACCAAATCAGCTTCCGTTGTTGCCAACAGGATATTATGGAGATCAGAGGCTTGATGGGAGCCGTCTGCATCCATCTCCACTACAATTTCATAACCGTTTGCGAACGCATATCTAAAGCCGTCAATGTAAGCAGGACCTAAGCCCTGCTTAGCTGGTCTATGAAGCACTGAAACCCTCGCATGCTTGATTTCTAGCGAATCGGCTATTTCTGCGGTTCCGTCCTGCGAATTGTCGTCGACGACCAAGATATTAACGCCTGCTATTTCTGCTAGAAGCCCCTCGACTGTTGAAGCTAGTGATTTTGCCTCATTGAAAGTTGGCATCACGACAAGCGTTTTCAAACTTTCTTTCCTCTGCGCCCAAGCTTTCCCACAATTGCAGCAATCAAGAGACCGAGCGCAAGAATGTTTAGAGTGATGTCAAAATACGGCGAGACTGCCATAGCTGGAGTTATAGATGTTCTAAGTGGAACTTTCTCAACCATGATTCCAGGTTCGAAAATCGGAAGCTCACTAATGATTTGCCCATTTGGTAAGAAGATTCTCGAAACGCCAACCGTGGATATGTTCACCACAGTTCGACCAGTTTCGATAGCCCGCAACCTCGCTAGAGCTGCCTGCTGGAATGTTTCGTCACTTCTTCCAAAGTCAGCGTTATTGGTTTGGGAAAGAATTATCTGGGCTCCCCCGGCTACCAATTCTCTTCCGATGTCATCGATAGCTACTTCAAAGCAAATCAGCACACCGAGGGGTTTTCCCTTCAATTCGAAAATGCCATCCCTTGTTCCAAAGGCATAGTCACGTGAGACTAGACCAATTAGATCTGGAGCAAGTAGGTTCCAAAAATCTCTGTCTGGAACATACTCGGCAAAGGGTACGGGACGCTTCTTGTCGTACTGGTCAATCTGATATCCCTCCGCGTCGTAGTAAAGGGAGCTGTTAAACATAGAACCATCAGACTGAGTGATTGCACCAAGAATGATCGGCACTTCGTAGTTTGATGCAACTGCTTGAATCTGAGAAAGGGCTAACGGATTGTCCTGAGGATTCAAATCTGATGCGTTCTCTGGCCAAACAATAAAATCAATGTTGTCCTTTTGCGGATGGTCGTCCAAGAGTGCAGTTGCCTCAAGGTGATTTCTTAGAAAAGTTCCCCGCTCCGCATTAGCGAACAACCCTGCGTTCGCATTTCCCTGCACTGCGGCAACGGTAAGCTCGCCTGATTCGGCGCCGGTCGGGACAATGAATAGCGAAGCGGTTGCGATGGCTACCAGGCTTGCTGCTATCCCCAAGTAGTTTCTCTTGACTGTCTGACCCCCAGATTCGATCGCCAGCAGCAAAGTAACCGTCATGAACACGGAAACAAAGGTGAGGCCGGAGATACCGACAAAGAACACCAGCTGTGAAAGGAAACTCTCGGACAGAGCCTGCGCTACTCGCGACCACGGAAAGCCACCGTATGGCAAATTGATTGCCACCCACTCTCTTGCTGTCCACAGGGTTGCAATCGAGAAGGCAATCAAGGCATTGCGATAAAAGCTCTGCTTGAGAGTATTCGCCCAGTTCCACACAACTGCTAGTACGCCAGATCCAATTGCAAAAATCAGAGCTTCCATAACCGAAAGAGCAATCCATGGCACTGGGCCAAGATACAAAGAAAGCCATTCAACTTGGCTCATGTAGAAAGCCAAACCGGCGAAAAACCCAACTCCAGTGGCGGGCCAGAAACGTAAACCTCGTATCGATATCAGAATCAATGCGACGGAGACAAAAATCAGCGGCCAGATGTCTTCTCTTGGCATCGCAAGCGAAGAAACATATCCTCCAACCACAGCTGTCGGAATTCTCCAGAGCGAACCACTAGAGCGCTTATAGGTCGTCATAGTTCTAGCCTATGCATAATAGGAGTAGGCAACGATCCCACGTCGAACCTTATCGATGGCATCCTTGGCATTTACCGAAAGCCCTCCGGTGGCCGCGCGAGATATCTGCTCAAGCAAGTCAATAATTTGCTTGCACCATCTAATAAAATCGCCGGGGAGCAAATCAGCGGAGTCTAAAACTAGATCTAGTTTTGCCCCAGTAGCCCAGCGGTATATCGGGTAGCAAAGATCGAGCTCAATCTTTGAAGAACGCGGCAGCTTATGTTTTTTGGAAAGAAATTCAAGATCTTCCCAAAGCTGCTGGGTTTGCTCCACCACGCCTTGGAAAATTCCCTTCGGCACACGAGGCTCAAATCCTTCATCATCTCTTCTAGGTTCATAAACGAGAGCTGCCGCCATGGCGGCTAGTCCTGCAGCGTCGAGACTCTCCCAGCTCTTGTTGCGAATAGCCTCGGAAACCAAGAGATC
>WLDW01000063.1 GCA_009704605.1 Actinomycetota bacterium | reverse complement strand
TTGATGCTAGATAAAGGTGTCCACTCGGCTGGCTTTAGTACAACTGCATTGCCAGCTGCCAGTGCTGGAGCAAAACCCCAGCTTGCAATAGTCATTGGGAAATTCCACGGAGTGATAACTCCAACAACACCAATTGGCTCATTGAAGGTAACGGCTATTCCACCAGCTACCGGAATCTGCTTTCCAATCAAGCGCTCTGGGGAAGCCGAGTAATACTCGAGTACGTTTCGAACATGGGTTGCTTCCCAGCGAGCTTGGGAGATTGGGTGCCCGGAGTTTCTAACCTCCAGCTGAGCTAGGGCTTCGATGTTTTGATCTACGGTGGCGGCAAAGCGGTGAAGCAACATGGCCCTGTCGGAAGGATTCAAAGCAGCCCACTTCTTTTGGGCCTTAGCGGCTAGCTCAATGGCGGCGTCAGTTTGACCGAGGTCTGCATGAGCGATGGTTTCCATCTGCTCTTCGGTAGCAGGGTTAATCAGGGTGTAGCTCATTTAGATCCTCGATACTTTCTTGCCGCTTCGACTAGGCCTTCAAAGATTCTTAGATCTTCGAGAGTTTGCTCTGGGTGCCACTGCACTGCAACACCAAATGGGTGATCTTCTAACTCCACAGCTTCAACAATTCCATCCTCGCTCTTGGCGGTTACTTTGAGACCCTTACCGACTTGGTCAATTGCTTGGTGGTGATACAAAGCCGCGTTAGAAACTTTATCTCCAACTAGCTCTCTAAGAATCGAATCTCCTTCAACAGAAACTTCCGCTGGGCTAAATTCTGCGTTACCTTTTTGGTAGCGGTTGTCACCGATTACATCTGGCAGATGCTGAATCAATGTTCCACCGCGGTTGATGTTAAGCATCTGTGCTCCGCGACAAATTCCAAGAAATGGAAGATCGGCTTCGATAGCAGCTGAAAGCAATTTCTCTTCGAGCTGGTCACGAAGTTTGTCTGGTTCCTCGGCTTCGCTGTGAGGCGTTTGACCATATCTGGAAGGGTCAATGTCTCTTCCACCACAAAGCATGAGACCATCCAAAGAAGCAATGATGTCTTTTGCCTCAGCACTTTCTAGCTGCTGAGGTGGAATCATTACCGCTACGCCACCAGACCTAGTTATTCCTTCTATATAGAAGGCAGGAATCATTGCCATCTCGGTGTTCCAAACACCGGTTTGTCCAGGTTGGCGATAAATGGTTAGACCAATAAGAGGTTTAGGTCCGCTCAAAGCCGCGCACCCTTTCCCAATCGGTAATGGCGCTATTGAAAGCTTGGATCTCAGTCTTGGCGTAGTGGATATAGTGATCGACTACTTTGTCGCCAAAGCAAGCTCTAGCAATCTTTGAATTCTGGAACAGCTCCAGCGCCTCTTGCATGGTGGCTGGAACGTGAGGCTTTCCAGAGGCGTAGCCATTGCCTGTGGTTATAGGCTCTAATTCGAGCTTGTTCTCGATGCCGTAAATTCCGGCTGCAATCATGGCTGCTGTAGCTAGGTACTGGTTGACATCTCCTCCAGGAACGCGGTTTTCTACCCTCATTCCAAGACCCTGTCCCACTACTCGCAACGACACAGTTCTATTGTCCGCACCCCAGGCAACGGAGGTAGGTGCAAAACTTCCTTCAACGAACCTCTTATATGAGTTAATCTGAGGAGCGTAAAGCAAGCTGAACTCGCGCATAAGAGCAATTTGCCCAGCGATGAAGTGCTTGAAGGTGTCTGACATGCCAAGTGGATCTGCTTTGTCCGCGAAGACTGCTTTGTCATCCAAAGACCTAAAGGACATGTGTATGTGGCAAGAGTTTCCTTCACGCTCGTTGTATTTGGCCATAAACGTCAAGCTCTTGCCGTGTTTATCGGCAATCATCTTGGCACCTGACTTGTAAACGCTGTGGTTGTCGCAGGTGGTCATAACTTCGTCGTATAGGAAAGCAATTTCTTGCTGACCTAGGTTGCATTCACCTTTTACGCCTTCGCAATACATTCCAGCATCATCCATTGAGTTTCTTATCTCTCTTAGAAGTGGCTCAACTCTGGTGGAAGCTAGTAGGTCGTAGTCAACGTTGTAATCGGTTGAAGGCTTGATGTCACGGTAGCCTTTGGCCCATGCTTCTCTGAAGCTGTCATCAAAGACGATGAATTCAAGCTCAGTTCCAACCAGGGCTTTCATACCCATCTTCTCTAGCTTGTCTATTTGAGCTTTCAAGATTGAACGAGGGGACTGAGGGATTACCTCGTGTGATGTGGTGTGAAGATCGGTAGTAACAATTACGCTGCCAGGAAGCCATGGTGCCATGCGCATGGTTTTCATATCTGGAACCATGGCCATGTCGGCGTAGCCGGTATCCCAAGAGGAGATTTCATAGCCCTGGATGGTGTTGTTTTCGATGTCAACGGCAAGTAGATAGTTGCAACACTCGGCTGCGTGACCTGCGATGTTGTCGATGAAGTGCCTTGCGGCTACTCGCTTGCCGATTAGCCTTCCCTGCATGTCGGTAAACGCCATGATGACGGTGTCTATTTCACCAGCTTTATAGAGAGTTTTGAGCTGGTCCATTGAAATGTAGCCTTTGGTGGCCATAGGTAATTCCTCTTCTTTGAGGTTGGTTTTCCAACCACGACATTACAGGAGAGTTCTCCACTGCTTATTAAACCAGCCTAGACCTAGGGCCAGAGGGCCAGAACGGCCTTCTGGATTGTTTACAAATTGAACGAGGTTTTTTGCTCAAAGGGCCAATTTGGGTCCTCAAATGGGTCTAGCATTCGTAGTGAAACAACCCATTCACAATGTCGTGGATGAAGCACCTCGGTATTTGAGGCGCAGCTTCGAAGCGACGGATAGGAAACCGAATGCCTTCGGAAAACACAAAAATTTCAGGCGTTACATATAAAAAGCCTGAAGATGGATATTTTGAAAAACGCCAGCTGACTCGTGCGGCTGGCCTTTTGGGTCTCTGGGGACTTGCAATTGCTGCAGTTATCTCCGGTGACTTCTCAGGTTGGAACTTTGGTCTAGATGTCGGAGGCTTTGGTGGCCTCTTGATCGCCTTTGGAATTTTGGTGGTGATGTACTACGGCCTGATGTTCTCGATCGGAGAGATGGCAGCTGCCATGCCTCACACCGGTGGAGCATATTCCTTTGCAAGAACCGCGATTGGACCCTGGGGAGGTTTCATAACTGGCCTTGCTGAAACAATTACCTATGTTGCAACAACTGCCGTTATTGTTTTCTTCTCAGCATCGTATGCAGATGGAATCACAACCGAGCTGCTCGGAGTTTCACTTCCAGCTTGGGTTTGGTGGATAATTCTTTACCTAGTGTTTATTGTTCTAAACGCTGCCGGGTCTCACATTGCTTTTAGATTTGCAATTATCGTTGCAGTTATTTCGCTTGCGATTATTCTTATCTTCTCTCTGATGGCAGCATTCTCTGGACTATTTAGCTGGGACAACCTATTCAACATCGCTCCTGAAGAGGGACAGAGTGCATTCCTGCCATTTGGTATCGAAGGTATTTTGTGGGCGATTCCGTTTGGTGTCTGGTTCTTCCTAGGTATTGAGGAACTTCCACTTGCAGCAGAAGAAGCAAAAGACCCAGCAAGGGACATTCCAAAGGCTGGTCTATGGGCCCGTACTACTTTGATCGTTGCTGGTTTGTTGGTTCTGTTCCTAAACACAGGAATCGTTGGAGCAGAAGAGCTTCGCGTTGCTGGAGAACCACTACTTGATGGTTTCCGCGTCATGGTTGGAGATCAGCTTGCTGCGCTACTGGGCCTAGTTGCTCTAATTGGTCTGCTTGCTTCCTTGCAGGGCATCATGTTTGCTTACGCCAGAAACATGTTCTCACTGTCTAGGGCGGGCTACTACCCACGCAGCTTGTCAGTCACCAACAGCAAGAACGTGCCTTTGGCAGCGCTAATCGTGGGTGGACTAATTGGCTTCGTGGCTCTTATAGCCATCGAGGTCCTAACCGCTGTGGATGCTGAAGGTGCCGGTGCAGTTGCCGGAGCCATCGTTCTAAACATCGCTGTTTGGGGAGCCATGCTTGCCTACATGATGCAGGCAGTTAGCTTCTTAATCCTTCGCCGCAAGCTTCCTAACTTGAAGCGCCCTTACGTTTCACCTTGGGGTGTTCCAGGAGCAGTTCTGGCTGCGGTAATCGCCGGTATCTCATTCGTTGGATACCTAATCAACCCTGCGTTCCAAACAGCTATCGCTGGTATCGCCGTGATCTACGTGGTCATGTTGATCATCTTTGCGGTATACGGAAGACACAACCTAGTTATGTCTCCTGAAGAGGAATACGCAATTAAGAGCAACAAGAAGTAAATTAGTGATGCGAAACGGGCCGGCATTGTGCCGGCCCGTTTTCACGAACGGAAGCAAATGTCATACGTAGGAACACTGGATCTATTCACAATAGGGATAGGCCCATCGTCTTCTCACACCGTGGGACCAATGAGAGCAGCTCGCGCCTTTGCGCTGGAGCTTTCGAACCCAACTGAAATCACTCGGGTGCAAATAACTCTTTATGGGTCTTTGGCCGCAACCGGCGCGGGACACGGAACAACTAATGCTTTGGTAGCTGGTCTTGCTGGTAAGACGCCAGAAGAGTGCAATCCAATGGAGGTTCTAAGACTTTACGAGAACGCTAAGGCCAATAAGGAGATTTCACTTCTTGGGAACACTGTTGCCTTTAGCGAAAGTGACTTAGTCTTTGAGCGCAAAGAACGTCTAACTAAGCACTCGAATGGCATGAGATTCCACGCTTACAAAAACGATGAGCTTGTTCACAGCGCCATCTTTTTCTCAGTTGGTGGCGGGTTCATTGAGGGCGAAACCGAAACACTTCAGGTCTACCGCGAGGTTCCTTACCCATTTCAGTCAGCTGTTGAACTGATGGCCCATGCCAACTCAGAAGGTGTATCCATCGCCGAGATTGCCTTTCGCAATGAGGTTGCGATTCATGGTGAGCAGGCCGTTCACGCCAGGCTTACCGCTATATGGTCTGCAATGAAGGCCTGTATTCAGTCAGGGCTCAGTAACGAGGGAGTCTTGCCTGGGTATCTAAATGTTCCAAGACGGGCCCGAGGCATGACAGAGCGACTTGCTGAGATGTCGAAAAGTGAAAACAGCGTCGGAGACCTAACAGCTGAATGGCTACAAGCCTTCGCTATTGCAGTTAACGAAGAAAATGCTGCCGGCATGAGGGTGGTTACGGCACCGACCAATGGTGCAGCTGGCATCATTCCCGCCGTTGCATACTTTGCCAACCAGTTCCGTGGAATAAGCGACGAAAAGATTGCACGGGAGTATTTACTGACCGCTGGGGCTATTGGCGCGCTGTATAAGTTGAATGCATCTATTTCGGGGGCCGAAGCTGGTTGCCAAGGAGAAGTCGGATCAGCTTGTTCAATGGCTGCTGCAGGAATCACTGCGGTACTGGGTGGCACTAACGAGCAAATTGAGAACGCTGCGGAAATTGCAATGGAGCATAACCTTGGCCTTACTTGCGATCCAGTGGGTGGCTTTGTCCAACTTCCTTGCATTGAAAGAAATGCCATTGCCGCCGGAACCGCGGTTGCCGC
>WLDW01000062.1 GCA_009704605.1 Actinomycetota bacterium | reverse complement strand
GGATTTTTGAAAGCGTTAGTTTGGCCAGCTTTTTTGGTTTACGAGATTCTTGTGACCTTATCCGCCTAAATGGGGCCGACCAGGGGACTTGAACCCCTAACCCCCGCATTACAAGTGCGGTGCGCTACCAATTGCGCCAGGTCGGCCTGCACCTAGCTTGGCTAAGTACAGCTCTAGCCTATCCAAAAACCCGTTCTAGCAGAATTTCCTAGTAATAGAAGACATCGTCGAGTGTCACGGTCTGTAACTTGCGCTGCTTTAGCAGCTTTAATAATTCATCAAAGACCGACTTTGGGGTCCTTGCGTTGAAGTGATCGAGCAAGATGTTGCCGTTTTGTAGGTATTTATTGCCCAGTTGAACTATTGAATTTCGTCTTTGGCTTGCGCTGTCCCCCAAAGTTCCACTCCACATGATTGGGCTTGTGTATCCAATTTCGCTGGCAATAGAGGCAACCCTGGAATCGATGTGACCGTAGGGTGGTCGAAAATACGGCTGGGCCTTTACACCGAAGGTATCTTCGATGAATTTTCCGCAACGAGTTAGCTGTTCAACAATTTGCGAATTGGAGGATTCTCTAAGGCTTGGATGAGAGTGAGTGTGATTTGCTACCTGAAGATTACCGGCATCAATTAACTCTTGGACTTGAGCTCTATTCGAAATCCATCCGGGGTATTGCGAGGTAACAAAAAAAGTCATGCGAAGATCATGCTCCTGCATGAAATCCAGATAGTCCTCAATCCCCTCAGTGCTGGCTCCATCATCCACCGTCCAAGCAATGCGCTTTACATTTGAGACTGGCAGGGTTGCAATTTTTCCCTCAGGTAATTGCTCGCGACTAAATCCAAATCTTCCAAGCTGATTCTTTACTTCTCCGTCGATTGCCCTCTCGGGCACCAAAATGGGTGGCTTGGCTGATTGGTTAACGTCGGGAAAGAAAAACCCCGCGGCACTGGCCGCGAGGAATTCTCTTCTGAGCAAGTTTTTCCCTACTCGGTGGTTTCAGCCGTGACTAGTTGCACAAACTGTGCAAAGCGAGCTGGGCTTGCTAACTCATCACCAGTCGCCCAAGTGTATTGCTGACCATTAACAAAAATTCCTGGGGTGCCAGTAACTCGAAGTTCAGTTCCTGGTATTGGCTCGGAAAGTGCACGTTCAGTTGCATCCTTTATAAACGATCCAAACATTTTGGTGTTGATGCAGTTACTTACCTCTTCGGTGTTTGTTACTCCAACTTCTTGCGCAAAGGCTATCAATTCGGAATTTTCTGGTCCGCTCGCCCCTTCAGCCGGTTGGGATTGGAACAGCCTGGTGTTGTACTTGAAGAAATGATCTGGTGAGTAATCAGCTACACACAAAGAAGCGTTAGCTGCTCTGGAAGAAAAGGCGTTTGGTGAGCCGCGGCCATCTAGGAAAGATAGCGGGTGTATCTCCATGGTTGCAGCGCCAGTAGAAACCCAGTTTTCTAGCTGTTCGGAGTTAGGAAGTTCAAAGATTGCACAAATTGGACATTGGTAATCGATGTAGATCTTGATCTCAACCGGGTTTGTCTGGGTCATTGGTGGAGTGAATTCTGGGGTGTAAACCTTTAATCCACTTCCGACTTTTACGCCGTCATTAAAGCTTGCGTTGACCGGAACGGCCTGTGACTGGGTGCTAGCTGAGAAGACCGTGAATGCAATGGCACCGGTGGCCACTAAAACAGAGGTAACGATACCGATCTGGATAAGGATACGGTTTCGCTTATCCCCTTTCTTCTGCTGCTCTCTCATGGCTTTAGCCTTCGCGCGAGCGGCTTCACGTTGTTCTGATCTGGTAGGTCTTGGGGTGTTTGAGGTCATTTTGGTAGTTTACAGGACGATTCTTGGCCCAGCTGGTTATGGCTGGCTTGGATTCTGGTGGGATACTTGAGTTATCCTTCGGAGGCTTCTGAAGGTGAATTCACAAAGGATCGTCCGGCACGTACCTGCCGGTGAAGGAGTACTAAATTGGCAACAGTTAAATTCGAAAAGGCCACCAGAACCTATCCAGGTGGAACAACACCTGCAGTTGACTCAATAGACCTAGAAATCGCCGACGGCGAGTTTTTAGTTCTAGTTGGACCTTCCGGTTGCGGAAAGTCAACGACTCTGCGAATGCTCGCAGGTCTTGAAGAAATAAACGGCGGCAAGGTTTACATCGGTGATCGAGATGTCACTAACATCCCACCAAAAGATCGTGACATAGCAATGGTTTTCCAAAACTATGCTCTTTACCCACACATGACTGTGGCGGAAAACATGGGCTTTGCGCTCAAGATTGCTGGTGTTGCGAAAGAGGAAAGAGCCGCCCGAGTTCTTGACGCGGCCAAGTTATTGGATCTTGAACCATACCTAAACAGAAAGCCGAAAGCTCTCTCCGGTGGTCAGCGCCAGCGTGTAGCGATGGGGCGAGCAATTGTTCGTCAGCCTCAGGTGTTTCTCATGGATGAGCCACTTTCCAACTTGGACGCCAAACTTCGCGTTCAAACCAGAACTCAGATTGCATCGCTTCAGCGCCGCTTGGGAGTCACAACTGTTTACGTAACCCACGACCAGGTTGAAGCCATGACCATGGGAGACCGCGTAGCGGTTTTGAAAGATGGAGTCCTCCAGCAAGTTGCCACCCCACGTGAGCTTTACGAAGCTCCAAAGAACGTGTTTGTTGCCGGTTTCATTGGCTCACCAGCCATGAACTTGCTTGACGCCGAGATCGTCGACGGTGGCGTGAAGTTTGGAAACACGGTGGTTTCGATTCCAAGCAACATCCTTTCCAAGACCAAGGCCAAGAAGGTGACACTTGGTATCAGACCAGAAAACATCGATGTTTCAAACTCCAAGGGAATCTCTGTAGAGATTGACGTGGTCGAGGAACTTGGATCTGATGGTTACCTTTACGGTCGAGCCAAGCTTGATGGCGGAGAAATTGAGCTGGTTGCTCGCGTTGATGGACGAGACCACCCTCACAAGGGCGAGACTGTATTTCTCAACCCAGAAGGTGGCATCATGCACATCTTCGATGTGGAAACAGGAGAGCGTCTTAACTAGCGCAACATGACCCAAGCACTTGATATAACGGCTGCCACGGTCGATCCGGCTCTGCTGGATCTTCCGTGGCATTTGCCGTTAGAAGATTGGCCCGAAGAAAACATCGCGGCTTTACCCAAGGGTCTTTCACGGCACACCGTTCGCTTTGCTCACCTCAGCGGGCACGTTATTGCAATCAAGGAAACTCTTCCCGATCTTGCTAAGCGAGAATACGAAATGCTAAAGGAGCTTCAAAAACTAGACATTCCTTGCGTAGAGCCATTTGCCAATATCAGAAATCGACGCGATAAAGACGGCAACGAGTTGCCTGCCGCGCTAATCACCAGACATCTAAAGTTTTCACTTCCCTACCGCGCGATGTGGTCGCGGGGACTCCGAGCGGAAACAGCAACCAGGTTGGTTGACGCACTAGCGGTACTTCTAGTGAGATTGCATCTCGAAGGTTTTTTCTGGGGAGACGTATCGCTTTCAAATACACTTTTTCGCCGTGACGCCGGTGCATTCGCTGCATACCTAGTAGACGCAGAAACAGGTCAGCTGCACGAATCAGGATTATCTGCCGGTCAGCGCGAAAACGATTTAGAAATTGCGCGCATAAACATAGCGGGCGAACTAATGGATCTGGTAGCCAGCGGTCGAGCAGGCGAAGGCGTAGATCCAAACGCCACAAGCGAAAGAATCGTAAACAAATATCACGATCTTTGGAAAGAGTTAACAGCCGCTGAAGTATTTGACAAAGATGAACGTTGGAGAATAAACCAAAGAGTAGAAAAACTAAACGCTTTGGGTTTTGACATTGAAGAGCTAATGATCAAAGCCGACGAAACTGGAAATAGCCTAAAGATTCAACCAAAGGTAGTAGACGCCGGTCACCACACCAGAAGGTTAATTCGACTAACTGGTTTGGATGTTCAAGAAAACCAATCTCGCAAGTTACTCAACGACCTGGATGCCTTTAGGGTAAAAATCGATCCCGAAGGCGACGAGGAAGTTCTAGCTCACCGCTGGCTTAGCGAAGTGTTTGAGCCTGTGGTTAAGGCAATTCCCCGCGAGTACTCAAGGCGCTTAGAGCCAGCCGAGGTTTTCCACCAGGTGCTACTTCACCGCTGGGAGCTGGCCGAGAAGCTGGACCGAAAGGTTCCAATGGAAGAAGCCGTTAATTCCTACGTCGTGAATGTCTTGGCTCACCGCAGAGATGAAGAAGCTCTAATTGCTCCTGTGACTGAGGCGATCACTTTGCCAACCGCAATCCCTTCAGGCACCATTGAAGTAGATGAAGATGAGGAAGGCGACTGGCGAGATAAGGTCTAGAGCTTGGTTTTAGAGTTTAGGTCTAGATTTAGAAATCTCGTAAAGCGCAACCGAGGCCGCAATTCCGGCATTCAAAGACTCGGTTTCTTTGGCAATCGGGATAGATAAAACCGCATCGCAGTTTTCCTGAACCAAGCGAGATAACCCTTTTCCTTCTGAGCCAACTACCAGAACCAGTGGTTCATTAGATAAGTTGAATTTTGGTAGCGACATATCTCCCCCGCCATCTAAGCCAACGACAAATACTTTTCTTTTCTTGAATTCCTTAAGTGTCGCGTTTAGATTTGCTGCTAGAGCAACTGGAACTCTTGCCGCCGCACCCGCGGAAGTCTTCCACGCGGAAGCTGTTACACCAGTAGATCGACGCTGAGGCAAGATAACGCCGTGGCCACCAAATGCTGCCACAGAGCGAATAATCGCACCGAGGTTTCTTGGATCTGTGATTCCATCAAGGGCAACAAACAACGGTGTTGCACCTCGCGATAGAACTTTATCCAGCAGCTCCATTGGGTGCGCGTAGTTGTAAGGAGGAACTTGCAGTGCAACTCCCTGGTGCACAGAATCAAAACCAGTTAGTCGATCAATTTCTGGGCGAGTTACTTCGCTGATTGGAATCTTTCGCAAATTAGCTAGGGTAATGACTTCCTTGACTCGATCATCCATTTCAATTCGAGAGGCAAGATACAAAGTGGTTGCGGGCACTTTGGCACGCAGGGCTTCAAGCACTGAATTTCGACCCGATAGAACCTCGAAGCTCTCTGTTGCCTTTGTGATGCGCTTTCCCTTGCGGGCAGCAGCCCCTGCAACACCCGCAGTTTTTGGCCCAGAGGCAACAAACTCACCCTTACGGCCTACTCGAACCCCCGCAGCTTTTTTCTTGTCCGCA
Source organism: Actinomycetota bacterium (assembly GCA_009704605.1). Taxonomy (GTDB): domain Bacteria; phylum Actinomycetota; class Actinomycetes; order Actinomycetales; family Microbacteriaceae; genus Rhodoluna. The sequence goes on along the minus strand of WLDW01000062.1, from coordinate 322 downwards.
GACTTTTTAGCTCGGAAGGCTTTGTGACCTTTGCGATCTTCGGCCTTGGGGGTAGGGCCTTTGCCCTCGAGTCTTTTGCGGCCATGGCCACCAGTGCCAACGCTTGGTCCCTTTTTGCCTTTAGCCGATCCTGGTCTTGCAGCTTTACTAGGCACCTAGGCTCCAATTGGTTGAGCCAGCTTCATCCTCAAGGATGATTCCAGCGATCTTGAGCTGATCGCGGATGCGATCAGAAGTTTCAAATTCTTTGTTGTCTCTTGCTAGTTTTCTTTGCTCGATTAGTGACTGAACCAATTTGTCTAAGGCCGAAAGGGCCTCATCC
>WLDW01000061.1 GCA_009704605.1 Actinomycetota bacterium | reverse complement strand
TACCACCATTTCTGAAGCGGTCAGTTCTGCCAGCAATGGTGTACGCGTAAGTCTCTCCGTTTCGGGCTCCACCACCACCTCCACCACCGGTGTTTGTGCCACCATGTCCAGCAAAGTAATCAGCGAGATTGTCACTGAAGTTACCACCGGAACCTACTCCACCACCTCCAGTGCCTCCGGATCCACCATGCCTGATGCCGCCGTCGGATATTGCTCCACTTCCACCGCTTCCAATGAAAGTGCCGCCAAACAGGCTAGAGGTAGCGCCATTAGAGCCGTTGTAGCCGCTGCTCGCCCATCCGGCAGGAGGAGCGGCAGCACCCGTCCGGCCCGTGTGGGACGCAGTGCTACTGAGTGAAAACGAACCTGCAACAACGACAGGTTGCGATCCACCAACACCACCAGCCCGAGAGATGTTCCAATCGGGCCAAACACCGGGTGAGCCGCCATATGTGGTCACGGAGAATCCGGAAGTGCTTTGCGTGATTGAAGAGTTTCCACCAGCTGAACCGTTAGGACTATACGCTTCGCCGCCAACTGCTGTGTGAGTTATTCGCGTACCGCCAACTCCAACTAAAATGTCGAATTGTCTTCCGGTGTTTCCGTTGAGGTTTACTGTTGCCTCGTACATTGATCCAGATCCACCACCGCTACCACCGTCGGCACCACCTCCTCCACCACCTGCTACCACAAGAGTGTCGAAAGATGTGACGCCGGCTGGGGCGGTCCAAGTGTGAGAACCCCACCACTCAAAGGTCAGAACACACTTGTTGGAAGAAAGACTGATTGATACTCCGGACGTGCTGCCAACTTCGACTTGGCATTGGTTTGAATTCGAAGAAAGAGTTGCCGCGTTTGAAGTCTGAGTAGATGCCAAAAGCACCATAAAGGCCAGACCTGGAACCATCCACTTGAGCACGCGCCTGGATCTGAGGGACATAAACAGGGTTTTGGCGGCATATTTGCCTCCAGAATTAGGGCCTTTTGGGTCTAATTTGGGCAGGGCAAAGCCACTAAATAGCAGCCTTCCGAATGCCCGAATTGCCATAAAAACAACGCCTCACAAGTGTCGAGAAATCCCTTTGATTTCCTAGGTTTTTGGGGACTTTTCCATGCTAACTACACCCTTATATGAGCCCTCTGGAAACAGGATGGTAGCCACCTGTTTTTAGACCCCAAATCGTGTCATGGCTGAAAAATTCATCAAAATTGGTCCAAATGGCTATTTCCTAGGACTTTGCTAGGTTTGGGGGATGGAACCCATCAAAGTCGTGTTTTTAGGTCTTTATTTTGAGGCTTGGGATGCCGTTGACGAGATCTACCAAAAAATGGCCAAAGTCCCCCGTTTTGAGCCAATTGGGGTGTCCATGCCCAGGAAGCTAACTGGCCAATTGGCCTATGCCCAGGAGGAGAAGGCCCATGCCTTCTTCGAAGGCAAGGAAATCCCCCATATTCGGCTAAATTCCGGGGGTTCGGGGAGCCAAAACCAGGATGGTTTGGCCATTTTGAAGGATTTAGCCCCCGATTATGTCTTTGTGAACTACCCCTGGCAGCGAAACTACCAACCAGCACTCAGGTTTGATCAGCTGGTGGAGTTCACCAGGCTCGTCTATGTTCCATATTTCTCTTTGGTGATGGTTGACGAGCCTGATGATGAGCCAGGTGGTGGTCAAGGTGATGCTCCGGTGGCAACTCACCTGTTCACACAGCGTCTTCACCAACTTGCATCGCTTGTGTTCACTCAAGAAAGAGACGTTGTTGATGCATATGCGTTAACTGAGCGTGGAAATTCTTATGTTCACTTCACCGGTTCACCAAAAATTGACAATTTAGCGCATGAAGCAAAAGCTGGAAGGTCATCTTGGCCGCTTGAAGAAGGAAAATTCAAAATTGTTTGGGCTCCGCATCATTCTTATTCACCTCACTGGTATAACTTTGGTGTGTTTTCAAAGATTTATGTTCAGATGTTGGAATTTGCAAAAGCAAATTCAGATATTCAAATTGTTTTGCGACCACACCCGTTCCTGTGGAGCACACTAACCGATAGAAATGTTTTAACGGAATCTGAATTGTCTTTTTGGAGAAAGTCTTGGGATGAATTACCAAACACTTCGGTGGATGAAGATGGTTCTTATGCGGGTTTGTTTCTAGCGACAGACATATTGGTCACCGATGGAATTTCATTTTTGGGTGAGTATCCACTTGTTACAGGCAAGCCTGCAATCTTTTTTGAAAATGCTGATCACTGGAAGTTAAGTGCTACAGGTGAAATTGCTGCATCGAGTTCAATAAGAGTCAAAACATTTGCAGAGCTAACAGAGATGATTGAAAAAGCAAAGAGCAATTCTTTGCCAAGTAGAGAAAAAGAGATTCAGAAACTAGTTGAGGCAAGCTCACCTCACCCAGGAGAGTCGGCTAGCCGGATAATCGAAATCGTCTACGAGGATTTCGTGGGCGGTCCATCTCCTCTGGTCTCCAAAGATGCCATCAAGGCCACCCCTTGGGAACTAGCTGCCGGGCGGGAGCCCTTCGAGGACTAGTTCCTGCCCTACAGCCCAGTAAATACGGGGGTTTTAGTTCTTTTGAACTTATGGGGTGATTGTCAAAGTTGCGGTGTCTGGCTTGAGCTCAACCCAGGTGTTTCCAGGGGCTAGCTTAATCACAGCACCAGTTGAATCTAGTAGTTCAATAGGTGAGGTCTGAGAAGCTTTAGTCCAGGTTCCCTCGATGTACTTGCCATCGATAAATACCCATACTTTTCCAGAGCCGATCATTATCGTTTTAGGAATTACTCCATAGCGAACATCTCGGATGCTGCTATCAATCTGCACTTCTAAAACAACAACGTTTTTTGCTCTTACTTGTTCTTCTGAAACGCCATCCATGTGTGGCTGACCATCCTGAGTGCGAAGAAGATTACCGGAGCCATCTCCTGCCCAGTAGCTAGTTGCATCCGGGTATTCAACTGTTAGATCCGAGTTTGCCTTACCAGAGCTAGCACTTGCTGGTTCGTAGTCTTGGGTTTCGTCCAAGAATGCTGCATAGTTGAAGATTGATTGTGGTGCGGCAAGGTCTTCGTGCTGGGACTGTAGTAGACCCATGTCGACAACCATGTTGTGTGGAGCATTTCTTTCTGGGGTTCTTGAGAAGCTGTTTGGCTTGACCGACTGCTGAGTGTTCTCATCAGCTAGGTACATAGAAGTGTCCTGAAGCAAAGCAATAAACATGTCTACTCCTCCGGAGTAGCAGAAGATGCCGCCAAAGGCTGCTGCGATGTCAGCGTCCATTGGACGAACTGATCTAACTGGTCCAACTTTGTCCACTGGCTGTGAGTGCCAAGTTGCAACTAGCCTGGTAAGTCCACCTTCCACCATCTCAACGTGGACGATGTCGGTCTTGTTTAGGTTAAATTGAGGTCGACCAGCAGGAGCGTTGTCTACTTTGCAAGTAACAGCAGGAAGGGCATTGGTGTCTGGAATATCAGACTCACTCATGTAAGCAACACCTGTTAGCGGAGCAATCGGGTAAACAACTGCTTCTGGTTCTTCAACCCGAGGCTCAGCACATCCTGCAAGAACAAGTCCGGCAACAGCCAAAATGGAAACTGTTTTTGTAATCTTCAAAGTTGATTTTCTCATTCCGGCTATTTCCCTTTTCCCTTGTTGTTAGTCGTTCATCGGATCAGCGATGCCGACATAGACAGTTTCTAGATACTCTTCGATTCCCTCAAAACCGCCTTCACGGCCTAACCCTGACGATTTTACTCCTCCAAATGGCGCAGCCGGGTTTGAAATCACCCCAGCGTTTAGTCCAAACATGCCTACTTCAAGCCTTTCCGCGAGTCTCAGCCCACGATTTAGGTTCTGGGTGAACGCGTAAGCGATTAATCCATACTCGGTGGAGTTTGCAATCTTGACTGCTTCATCTTCAGTCTTGAAGGTAACCACCGGTGCCACGGGACCAAAGATTTCTTCTTTGAGAATTTCTGCATTTGTTGGCACATCAACCAAAACTGTTGGCGGGTAGAAGTATCCCTCCCCTGCTGGAATTGCTCCACCGGTTAGAACCTTGGCTCCCTTAGAAACAGCATCAGCTACCAGCGCGTGAACAGCGCTGCGACTCTTTTCATCGATAAGTGGTCCGATGTTTGCTCCGTCTTCGGTTCCTCTAGAAACTTTCAGTTTGGACATCTTGTCTGCGAGGCGCTTGGAAAATTCTGCTGCTACCGATTCGTGAACAATCATTCGGTTAGCTGCGGTGCAGGCTTCTCCCATGTTGCGAAGTTTGGCTAGCATCGCACCATCGACTGCCTTATCTAGATCTGCATCTTCGAAAACAATAAACGGCGCGTTTCCGCCAAGTTCCATAGAGACCTTTAGCACTCGATCTGCTGAATCAGCAATTAGTGCTCTTCCAACACCGGTAGATCCAGTGAAAGAAAGTTTGCGAAGTCTTTCGTCCTTGATGATTGGCCCGGTAACCAAACCTGGTCTTGTTGTCTGAACAACGTTGATGACTCCCTTTGGTAAACCAATGTCTTCCAAGACTTTTACGAACAACATCGAGGTCAAAGGTGTCAGGGCAGCAGGCTTTAGGATCATGGTGCAGCCAGCTGCGATGGCTGGTGCCATCTTGCGGGTTGCCATCGCTAGCGGGAAGTTCCAGGGAGTAATAAACAGCGATGGGCCAACTGGCTTTTTTAGAACCATGATGCGGTTCTTGCCATCGGGAGCTGTGCCATAGCGGCCGGTAATTCTTGGGGCTTCTTCGGAGAACCAGCGCAAAAACTCTGCTCCGTAGGCTACCTCTCCCTTGGCCTCGGCAAACGGTTTACCCATCTCTAGAGACATAACAAGTGCAAACTCGTCGGCCATCTCGGTGACTTTTTCAAAGGCTGCGCGCAAGATCTCGGCACGCTCTCTTGGAGCGGTTTTAGCCCAGGCGGCTTGGGCGTTGTGAGCTGCCTCAATCGCGGCCATGCCATCTTCTGGGGCAGCGTCGGCAATGGAAACAAGTACCTTGCCGGTCGCTGGGTCGATTACATCAAGAGTTTTCTTGTCGGCTGAGTCTTTCCAGGAGCCGTTAACAAAAATGCCCCGTGGAACAAGATCTAATACGCGCTTTTCATCTGCTGCGGAGAACATCTGGCACTCGTCCTTACAGGCTTTTTAGGCCTTGGTGATTTGGGCTTTCTGGTTCAAGTCTAGTTCTAGACCTAAAGCCAGAGCCGAAGACGACAAAGTCTTCGGCTCTTTGGCTTATTCGTTAGGCCTTGGCTACTGTGGTGTCCAGCAAGATGCCTGGACCAAAGGTAGTGGAAAGAGCTGTCTTGATAATGTACTTACCCTTTGAGCTTGCTGGCTTTAGACGCTGAATCTCGTCCATAGCCGCAGCTAGGTTTTCAACTAGCTGGCTAGCTGAGAAGGAAGCCTTACCAATAATGAAGTGAAGGTTTGACTGCTTGTCGATACGGAACTCGATCTTTCCGCCCTTGATGTCAGTTACAGCCTTTGCAACATCTGGGGTCACGGTTCCGGTCTTTGGGTTTGGCATTAGGTTACGAGGACCTAGGACCTTTCCAAGACGACCGACCTTACCCATAAGTTCTGGTGTTGATACTGCTGAGTCGAAATCAACCCATCCGGCAGCTACCTT
>WLDW01000060.1 GCA_009704605.1 Actinomycetota bacterium | reverse complement strand
TTGACGCTAAGCAATCAACAAACCTCTCATTTGCTCACAAAAGCAATAGTCTACAATCGTCTTATCTTCCCTGGGCAGAAAAGAGAATCTCATGACTATTCAGCTTTCGAGCAATTCGGCACTTGTTGATCGGGTTGTTCCACGATCCGCTCTAAACAACATTGCGTTGATTCTCTCCGGCGCTGTGTTCACAGCGTACGCAGCTCAGCTTGTTATCCCGATGTGGCCCGTTCCAATTACTGCTCAGACCCTTGCTGTATTGCTGGTTGGTTCTGTGCTTGGAGCAACCAGGGGCGCAATTTCACTAATCGCATACTTTTCCCTGGGAGCAATGGGATTACCTGTTTTCTCCGCCGCAACTAGCTTGAGCTTTGGACCAACCTTTGGTTACCTGGTTGGCTTCATTGCTGCAGCCGGCGTTGTTGGATGGCTATCGGAGCGGGGTTGGCATAAATCTGTAGCTGGAGTTCTGGGGAGCTTTGCTATTGCCAACACCGTGATCTATCTATTTGGGCTTCCTTGGCTTGCATTTGCGCTTGGGAACCTAGGAATAGCTAATGACCTAGCGTCCGTTGCCACAGCGGGTCTTGTGCCATTTATTGTGGGCGATGTTCTAAAAATGATTCTTGCCGCCGCGCTTTTGCCCCTGGCCTGGAAGTTTCTGGGGAAAAAGAACTAGATAGAGAATCCGATTGCGCGCATTTGCTCGCGACCGTCATCTGTGATTTTCTCTGGACCCCAAGGCGGCATCCAAACCCAGTTAATCCTGAATGCTTCAACAACACCATCTAGCGCCTCTGCAGTTTGCTCTTCTAGAACATCTGTAAGTGGGCAACCTGCAGAAGTCAGTGTCATGTTAATCAATAGCGACTCGTCCTCGTCCGCCATTTCTAGACCGTAGATCAATCCAAGGTCAACAATGTTCACGCCAATCTCGGGATCAATAACTTCCTTGAGGGCCTCTTCTACTTTGTCGTAAAGACTTGCTTCTAGTTCTCTTGGCATTTAGGCGTTCACGTACCTGTCGTAACCCTCGGCTTCAAGTCTTTCAGCAAGCTCTGCGCCACCTTGCTCAGCAATCTGCCCCGCAACGAACACGTGTACAAAATCGGGTTTGATGTACTTCAAGATCCTCGTGTAGTGAGTGATCAACAAGACACCAATATCATTAGAGTCCTTGATGCGGTTGACGCCTTCGGCAACAACACGGAGTGCGTCAACATCCAAACCAGAATCAGTCTCATCCAAAACGGCAAATTTGGGCTTTAGAAGCTCCATCTGAAGAATCTCGTGACGCTTCTTCTCCCCACCGGAAAAACCCTCGTTTACATTTCGCTCAGTGAAGGCTGAGTCCATCTTGAGATTCTCCATCGCAACTCGTACATCCTGAATCCAGCTGCGAAGAGCTGGTGCTTTGCCGTCAATAGCTGTCTTTGCGGTTCTTAGGAAATTTGAAACGCTAACACCAGGAATTTCAACTGGATACTGCATTGCAAGAAACAATCCAGCTCGAGCTCGCTCATCAACTGACATTTCTAGAACATTTACGCCATCAAGCGATATCTCACCCTTGGTGACTTGGTACTTTGGGTGCCCGGCAATCGAGTAAGCCAATGTCGACTTACCAGAGCCGTTTGGACCCATAACAGCGTGAGTTTCACCGCTATTGATAACAAGGTCCACTCCCCTGAGAATCTCTTTGGTTCCCTGGTCCGTATCAACTGATACGTGCAAGTTTTTTATCTCTAGCTTTGCCATCTTCTACTCACTGTCCTTGTCGATTTCAATAAACACTTCACCGTTTTCCACGATCACTTCGTAGGTCGCTACCGGTTCATATGCGGGAAGAGATAACGGCGCACCAGTATCAAGTGAAAACTTGGCACCGTGGGCCCAACACTCAATGGTCTCATTGTCAACAAAGCCCTCGCTTAGGGAAATTTCGCCATGGGAACACTTGTCTCCAAGAGCTTTGAAGCGGCCGTCTTTGGTGTGAACAAGCGCAATTGCCTCGTCCCCGATTTTGACGCGTAGAGCTTTACCCGGCTTGATGTCTTCCACGTTGCAGATTCTGATAGCCATTACCTCACGGTCCCTTCGAGCTCGTTCTCAATAGCCTGCGCAAGCCTGTCTTCCAATTCCGGGATTCCAATTTGCTGAACAATCTCCATAAGGAATCCACGAACCACAAGGAGCCTTGCCTCGAGTTCGTCAATTCCGCGAGCCTGGAGATAGAAAAGCTGCTCGTCATCGAACCTGCCGCTGGCGCTAGCGTGGCCTGCACCCTGAATCTGACCAGTTTCAATCTCTAGGTTTGGAACCGAATCAGCTCTCGCTCCATCGGTCAACAAGAGGTTGCGGTTGAGCTCGTAAGTGTCGGTGCCTTCCGCAGCTGCACGAATGAGAACATCTCCCACCCAGACCGTGTGCGCTTTCTGGCCTTGAAGTGCGCCCTTGTAGGTAACGCGGGATTTACAGTTCGGCTGTGAGTGATCTACAAAGATTCTGTGCTCTAGATACTGGCCAGCATCGGCAAAGTAGAGCCCAAACAGGGACACATCGCCACCCGGAGCATCGAAGTACGCCGAGGGCGTTACGCGAACTACCGATCCACCCAGAGACACCACAACGTGCTTGAACTTCGAGTTTCTGCCTAGCTTGGCAAACTGAGCCGATGAGTGGATCGATTTCGTGTTCCATTCCTGAATGCTGACAAGAGTCAAGCTCGCTTCGTCATCGACGATGATTTCAATGTTTTCAGACAAAACTGCGTCACCGTTGTGTTGTAGAACAACGGTTGCCTGTGAACCCTTTGCGGCGTGAACGATTACGTGCAGTGCCGATGGGTCCGAAACAAGTGACTTGATTTCGATAGAAGATGGTTCTGGCGAGGAGTTTGCAGGAATGGCAATCAGGTAAGCGGCCTTTGCTGCTTCCCATCCCGCCGCAGACACCCTATCCTCTGGAATTCCAGCTGACCCAAAAAGCGCGTGATCTGATTCGATCCAAGATGTCACGACACCGTCAGCTGTACTGGCTGTAATGTCACCGGAGAACTCTTCCAGTCCTGACTTGTCTAATCCGCCAAGCTCATCGGAGCCGATGTAACGCCATTGCTCTTCGCGGGTCGAGATCTCCGCGAAGTCATCTACCTTAATTGATTTGATTCTTTCGGATCGAGTTTGAATCGGAACCCCGAAGCCATGAGAATGCTCTGACAATCCGTGTTGGATTGTCTCTGAAGCGCCTGCCACTAGCCGACAGCCCCTTCCATTTGCATTTCTATTAGCTTATTAAGCTCAAGTGCATATTCCATTGGTAGTTCTTTAGCAATTGGTTCAATGAATCCGCGAACGATCATGGCCATTGCTTCGTCTTCGGCCATACCCCGCGACTGCAGGTAGAAGAGTTGCTCTTCGCTAACTCGCGAGACGGTCGCCTCATGGCCCATTGATACATCATCCTCGCGAACATCCACAGTTGGGTATGTATCGCTTCTAGAGATGGTGTCAACCAAAAGTGCATCGCAGCGGACAGTGTTGGCGCTGTGATGAGCTCCTGGATTAACACGGATCTCGCCGCGGTAAGAGGTTCTTCCGCCACCACGTGCAATTGACTTTGAAACAATCGAAGACGAGGTATGTGGAGCGAGATGGATCATCTTCGCTCCAGCATCTTGATGCTGACCTTCTCCAGCGAAGGCAACCGAAAGGGTTTCTCCCCTGGCATACTCGCCGGCAAGAATCACCGAAGGGTACTTCATGGTTACTTTCGAACCGATGTTTCCATCGATCCACTCCATGGTTGCACCCTCATGCGCGATAGCCCTCTTGGTTACCAGGTTGTAAACGTTATTGGACCAGTTCTGGATTGTGGTGTAGCGAACACGCGCACCCTTTTTGACGATGATTTCAACTACTGCGGAGTGCAACGAGTCTGATTTGTAGATTGGCGCGGTGCAACCCTCGATATAGTGAACATATGAGTCCTCATCGGCAATAATCAAAGTTCTTTCGAACTGACCCATGTTTTCGGTGTTAATTCGGAAATATGCCTGCAGTGGAATCTCAACGTGAACACCCTTCGGCACGTAAACAAAAGAACCACCAGACCAAACAGAAGTGTTTAGTGCAGCGAACTTGTTATCTCCTGCAGGGATGACAGTTCCGAAGTATTCCTTGAACATCTCAGGATGCTCGCGCAAGGCGGTGTCGGTGTCCAAGAACAGAACACCTTGCTTTTCAAGTTCCTCGTTTATCTGGTGGTAAACAACCTCAGATTCATACTGCGCTGCAACACCCGCAACAAGACGCTGTCTTTCGGCTTCTGGAATACCGAGCTTCTCGTACGTAGCTTTGATCTCTTCGGGAAGGTCTTCCCAGCTCTGAGCCTGCTTTTCGGTTGAACGAACAAAGTACTTGATGTTGTCAAAATCAATTCCTGAAAGATCCGAACCCCAAGCCGGCATTGGCTTCTTGAGGAAGTACTGGTACCCCTTAAGGCGCATGTCCAGCATCCACTCGGGTTCGTTTTTCAGACCTGAAATGTCTTTAACAACCTGCTCGCTGATGCCTCGCTTTGCGAAGGCTCCAGCGTCGTTGCCATCTGACCAGCCGTATTCGTAGTTTCCGAGACTATCTAGCTCGGGGCGGTCAATGATGATGTCAGACATTTGGCTCCTTATTGTTGATATCTAGGTCAAACCCACACTTGCAACCATGCATTCCCGCGCCAAAGTTAATGCGAAACTGGAATTGGCTAAAGTTTACCAGCATTGCCCAAAATTGCATCAGCAGACAGGAAATTAGCGCTTGATTCAGCCCTTTAGCACCATCTTTGCTCCGGCAAGACTCAGGGCTTACGCATGGGCGTCGCTAGTGAGTCAGATCTTGATCGTGGTTACTGGTGGTTTGGTTCGCCTCACGGGTTCGGGCTTGGGTTGTCCAACCTGGCCCAAGTGCACCGAGGAATCCTTCGTGTCCGTTCCCGAGATGGGTATCCACGGCTTAATCGAGTTTGGGAACCGACTACTGACCTTCGTTCTGGTCATAATCGCAGGACTCACGTTTATCGTCATCCGCAGGACCGTCAGGGCTCAGCGTTTTGGCCTGACCTGGCCCGCAGTGCTGTTAGTTATAGGAATCATCGCTCAGGCACTGCTTGGCGGCGTCACGGTCCTTACTGGCCTGAACTCGTGGGTGGTCGGAGCTCATTTTCTGATCTCTGGAGTTCTAATTAGCATTGCCTCGGTTTTGGTGTGGCGGGTTTACTCGCCTAAGCATGACCCAGTCAGCTATCAGTCAGTCCTGATTGCCTGGCCGATCTTTGTGGTCGGCTGGGTAACAGTGATTGTTGGTGTTGTCGTGACCGGTGCTGGTCCTCACGCTGGAGATTCTCTCACCCCTCGAAACGGCTTCGATCTAGAAACTTGGCAGCATTACCACTCGTGGCCTGCCTACTCGATGACCGCACTGGTGTTGCTTTCTCTAGCCCTTGCTTGGAGAAGCGTTTCGAACAAACCCGCTTCCAATCCTGCTGTGATTTCCTTGGGGATTCTCCTGATTGTTTCTGTGCTACAGGCAGTGCTGGGTGTGGTGCAATCCAACATGGGAGTACCAGCACTACTCGCCGGTGTGCACATGCTTGGAGCCTCACTGATCATCTCTTTGCTGACATTTCAGCTGTTGGCCCTTCGATCAAGATTTAAGGGAATCGAGTCGTCGAGATGAGCAGGATCTTTTGGTTCCGCAAGGATCTAAGGCTGCAAGACAACGAGGCTCTAACTCGATGCGCAGAGGCAGCAAT
>WLDW01000006.1 GCA_009704605.1 Actinomycetota bacterium | reverse complement strand
CCTAGCTCAAAGACATGGTGGGTATAGCTCAGCTGGTAGAGCGCCTGGTTGTGGTCCAGGATGTCGCGGGTTCAAGTCCCGTTACTCACCCCAATAGATGATTTTCATCAAACAAAGAGAGCTAGCTTTATCTCATGACTTCATTCGCCCTCTCACCAGAAGTTTCCGAAGCGCTTGAAACAGGTAAGCCGGTTGTGGCGCTGGAATCGACAATCATTTCGCACGGTCTGCCAAGACCTAGAAACCTAGCAGCGGCAAAAGAATTTGAAGAAATTCTGCGTTCTTCTGGTGTGGTTCCAGCAACCATTGCAATCCTCGATGGCATCCCTCAAATAGGACTTGATGCCAGAGGCGTAGACCGGATCGCCAACGAGGATTTAGCTAAAGCCAGCGTGAGAGATATTCCAATCCTTGCGGCCAAAAAAGCCTCTGGCGCAACGACCGTTGCCGCTACCGCACACTTAGCTTCTCTGGCCGGAATAAGAGTCTTCGCAACTGGGGGCTTGGGTGGAGTCCACCGAGGAGCAATTGAAACCTTTGACGAGTCGGCGGATCTTTCAACCCTCGCAGTTACTCCTATTACTGTTGTGTCTGCAGGGGTGAAATCCGTATTGGATATCCCAGCGACTCTCGAGCGTTTAGAGACGTTGTCAGTGCCAGTTATTGGCTATAAGACAAACAAGTTCCCCGCTTTTTGGCTAACCGACTCTGGTTACACCCTGGATTGGCACCTCGACTCAGCAGCAGAAATCGCCGCCGCCATGAAGGCTCAGGACGAACTAGGTCATGGTCAGGGAATAGTTGTTGCCAATCCGATTCCCATTCAGCAACAGTGGGATCCAAAAGAACACGACCGAGTGCTAGCAATTGCATTTGAGGCTGCCAAGAAAGCGGGCGTTACCGGCAAAGCGGTAACGCCGTTCTTGCTTGGTTTCATCGTTGAAGAATCCGGTGGTAAGTCCCTGGAAGTGAATCTTGATCTAGCAAGAAACAACGTGCGAGTTGCAGGCGAGATTGCGAAAGCTTGGGCGGCAATTTCGTGAACAAGATCTTGGTTATCGGAGACGTAATCGAAGACCTAATTGTCATCCCCGAAGAAAAAATTAGACCAAACACAGATACCAAAGCTCAAATTCAAAAGTCCATGGGCGGCCAAGCTGCGAACGTTGCAGCTTGGGTTTCACACAACGGCGCCGCCGTAAGTTTTGTTGGCTGCGTTGGTAGCGCTGATGTTGTCAAGCTCGAGCAGGAGCTAACAGCTCAGGGTATAAATGGAAGTTTGCAATCCAGCAGCAAACCAACTGGATCGCTAGTGGTTTTAGTTGATGGGCAAAGTAGATCGATGTTGACTGACCGTGGCGCAAACCAGGATTTGAACCTAGCAAAGATTGATCCAACCGGTTTTGGAGTTGTCTACATTTCTGGATACAGCTTGCTAGGAAGATCTTTTGAAGAAGTTTCTACGTTTGCCAGCAAAGTGAAAGCAGCTGGCGCACTTTTAGCAATTGACCCTGGCTCTTACGGATTCATAAACGATCACGGTGTGGATAGTTTTCGTGAACTGATTAGCCTGGCTGACATTGCCTTTCCAAACCAAGAAGAACAAGATCTTCTAGAGCTTTCGGGCAAAGTAAGGCTCAACGTTGTGACCTCTGGTCACCTTGGAGCTAAGGCCTACACGAGCGATGGCGAATTGATTGAAGTTGCCTCCATTGGTTCAAATCTTGTGGATCCAACGGGAGCAGGAGATGCGTTTTGCGGTGGGTTCTTAGCTCAGCTGGTCCAAGAGCCAGGCTTTCAGTTGCTTGCTTCGGAATCGGTAGCCAATGCCCTTCGGGCAGGTGCTGAGGCTGGATCCAAGGCTGTGGGGATTATGGGAGCTAGGCCGGAAGTTCTCCCCAGCAAATAGCCCCTAACCTTCAGGGAAAACTTGAACTTATCCACAGGGTTATACACCGCCCCAAAAAGACAGTCTTAGCCCTCAGTAGCCCTTTGAATTACAAGTTCTCTAACCCTCGCAGCGTCTGCAGAGCCAGACATGGCCTTCATGACGGCACCAATGACGGCCCCTGCCGCCTGAAGCTTTCCTTCACGAATCTTTTCTAGAACATCTGGCTGCTCAGCAAGGACCTTGTCTATTGCAGCAAGCAGTGCTCCGTCATCGGAGACGACCTCAAGACCTCTTGCCGCAATAATCGCTGCCGGGTCTCCCTCCCCTGCCAATACTCCGGTTAGAACTTCTCGAGCTAACCGGTCAGTAAGTTTTCCTGATTCAACTAGCTCTGCGATTTGAGCTACCTGCAATGGAGTGATGGCAAGCTCATTGATGTCCTTGTTTTCGCTGTTAGCAATTCTTGCAAGCTCACCAGTCCACCACTTCCTGGCTGCTTGTGGTTTAGCTCCAGCCTTGACTGTCTCGTCAATTTCGTCGAGCAAATCTGAGTTCACAACATCGCGGAACTCTAGTTCGCTAAAGCCCCAAAGTTCCATAAGTCTCTTGCGACGAACCGCTGGCTTTTCAGGCAAGGTGGCTCGAATCTGTTCAATCCATTCTTTCGAAGGCTTAATCGGAACTAGATCTGGCTCTGGGAAATAGCGGTAGTCATCGGCATCTGATTTTGGTCGACCGGAAGAAGTTGCTCCGCGGTCTTCGTGCCAGTGTCGGGTTTCTTGAATGATGGCAACGCCTTGTGAAAGCAGGTGAGCTTGCCTTTGGATTTCATACTTCACTGCTCGTTCGATGCTTCGAAGAGAGTTAACGTTCTTGGTTTCGGTTCTGGTGCCAAGCTTTGCTTCGCCTTTTGGGCGAATAGATACGTTCGCGTCACAGCGAACGTTTCCTCTTTCCATGCGAGCATCAGATACCCCAAGGTTTTTTACAATCTCACGAATCGAACGAACATACGCTGCTGCCAGTTCAGGGGCTTCATCACCTGCGCCGTAAATAGGCTTGGTCACGATTTCAACTAGTGGAACACCAGCCCTGTTGAAATCAACCAGCGAGTACTCAGCTCCTTGGATTCTTCCGGTGCTACCTCCAACGTGGGTTAGCTTTCCGGCGTCTTCTTCCATGTGAGCACGCTCAATTTCAACGGTGAAGACTTTGCCAGAGGGAACTTCGATGTCGATCTTTCCCTCGAAGGCAATTGGCTCGTCATACTGCGAAGTCTGGAAGTTCTTGGCTAGGTCTGGGTAGAAGTAATTCTTCCTGGCAAATCTTCCGGTTGCTGCGATCTGGCAATCCAGAGCCAAACCAATCTTGATTGAGTTCTCAATGGCCTTACCGTTTACGGCTGGCATTGCTCCAGGAAAACCAAGACAATTTGGGCAAACATTGGTGTTTGGCTCATCGCCAAAAACGTTTGCACAACCACAAAACATCTTGGTGTTGGTGTTTAGCTCGACGTGAACTTCAAGTCCGATTACAACCTCGTAGGCCTCAAGTGCCTTCTGGTAATCCATTAGCTGATCTTTGGCCATTAGTTCACCTTCAGCTCTGGAGCGAAGTCCATCATCTTTTTGGACCATTTGGCTTCAAGTAGTTTCTCTAGAACAGCTCCAACTTTGTAAAGTCTTGCGTCTTCACGAGCTGGTGCCAAAAATTGTGCACCGACTGGCAAGTTATCTTCTTTGGCAAGACCAACCGGAAGGCTCATGCCAGGAATTCCAGCAAGGTTGGCAGGAATGGTTGCAATGTCGTTTAGATACATCGCAAGTGGGTCTTCTTGCTTTTCTCCCAGCTTGAAAGCAGTGGTTGGAGCGGTTGGGGAAACTAGGACGTCGGCTTTTTCAAATGCCTTAGCAAGGTCAGCTTGGATTAATGTTCTAACCTTCTGTGCACTGCCGTAGTAAGCGTCGTAGTACCCAGAAGAAAGTGCGTAGGTGCCAAGGATGATTCTGCGTTTTACCTCTGGTCCAAAACCGGCTTCACGGGTAGCAGACATCACTTTCTCAACAGTTGCGGCACCTTCTGGCATAACCCTTAGGCCAAATCGAACCGAGTCAAAGCGAGCCAGGTTGGAAGAAGCCTCTGCTGGTTGAATCAGGTAGTAAGCAGCGATTGCATATTGAAAGCTTGGGCAGCTGACCTCGACTATTTCAGCTCCAGCTGCGACCAATACCTCTAGCGCCTCATTGAATTTTTCAGAGACTCCTTTTTGGAAACCCTCACCGGTTAGTTCCTTGATGATTCCGATTCTTAGGCCCTTAACTGAATCGTTCTTGGCCGCTTCAGTCATGGAGCCCAGGCTCTCAGGCAGCGAGGTAGCGTCCATCGGGTCGTGACCGGCAATCGCATCTTGCAGCATCGCTGCATCCATAACATTTCTAGTTACTGGTCCAACCTGATCTAGAGAAGAACCAAGGGCGATTAATCCATATCTTGAAACAGCTCCGTAGGTTGGCTTAACGCCGACAGTTCCGGTAACGGCAGCGGGGAATCTAATTGAGCCACCGGTATCAGAACCGATTGCAAGCGGAGCTTGCATTGAAGCAACAGCTGAAGATGATCCACCACCAGAGCCACCTGGGGTTCTGGTTAGATCCCAAGGGTTCAAAGAGGGCCCATAGGCGGAGTTTTCAGTTGACGAACCCATGGCGAATTCATCAAGGTTAGTTTTGCCAAGTATCGGCATCTTGTTTGCAAGAATCTTCTTAACCACGGTGGCATCATATGGCGGCACCCAGCCCTGCAAGATCTTTGATCCAGCAGTTGTTGCAATTCCAATAGTTGCCAGGTTGTCCTTTACAGCAATTGGAACTCCCGCGAGCGCTGGAAGAGATTCACCCTTGGCTCTTTGGTCGTCTACCTGCTTCGCCTGGGAAAGAGCAAGCTCGTGGGTAACAGTGAGGTAGCTATTTATCTTCGGATTTAGCTTGTCGATGTTGTCAAGCTGAGCTTTAGTGAGCTCAACCGAGGAAATCTCTTTTTTGACCAGCATGCTGGCAAGCTCGCTTGCGGATTTGGACAGAAGTTCCATTTAGTCCTCATCCAAAATTGCCGAGACCTTGAACCGGCCGGAGTCGCTGTCAGCGGCTCCGGACAGAGCCTGCTCCTGGGTAAGCGAAGCTGTCACAACATCCTCGCGGAAGACATTGGCCATTGGAATTGGGTGGCTGGTGGCCACGATGTCCTGACTGGCAACCGCCTTGACAGTGGCAACCGAATCGACAATCAGAGCCAGCTGGCTCGCGAATTGGGCGACCTCGGCCTCAGTTACCTCTATACGGGCTAATCCAGCTAGGTGCCGAACCAGTTCGGGGGTGATTTCAGTCATGAAAGCTCTCGGTTGATTAATTCGATTAAGTCCTGGCTTTTGGGCCTGGAGGCCAGTCTAGCAAGATAGAAATTACTTGATATTGGGGTTGATTTGGGCGCTAAAGTAGAGACTTAGGCCCAAAACCCATCCCACCAGAAAAGGTAAGTTCAATTGGAAAACTCAGAATTCACGGTCGCATTTAGAGGCTACGACAAAGATGAGGTAGACACCACATTTGCGTCCATGCGCGAAGAACTTGAGCACGTACGCGAATACAACTACAAAGCTGCCAGCGAAGTTGAGTTTCTAAAAAGTGAGATCGCTAGCCTAAAGCAGCGCCTAAAGCGCGATTCCGGAACCGGATACGCAGAGCTTGGTGCCCAGTTCGAGCAGACTCTTCGCGTTGCCGAAGAGCAAGCCAGAAAGCTTATGACCGATGCAGGTCAAGATGCACTTCGTGTTCGCGAAACCGCTAAGGCCGAAGCCGAGCAACTAGGTCGCAAAGCAGAAGCTGCTGCGCAGAAACTTCTTTCTGAAACCGAAAGCAAAGTTAAAGAAATCCGCCTAGAGGCTGAAAGAAAGAGCGCTGAAATACTTTCTGCTGCTAAAACTCAGGCTTCAGAGGCTTCCGAAAAAACTGTTCACGCCCAGCGTGAAGCCGCAGCCATTCGCTCAGAGGGTGAAAGATTTGCCGCCGAGTTGCGCGCTCAAGTCCACCGCGAAACTGAAGAGGCAAGAGCTGTTGCCACTGAACTTTCTCAAAGAACTGCCCAACTTCGCGTTGAGCTAGAGGCGGAACTAAAGACCAAGCGTGACGAGAGCGAGCAAGAGGCTCTGCGCATGTATGAATCAGCAGTTAAGCAGGCACAGCAAGCAACCGAGGAAGCAAACAAGGCCGTTGCCGAAGCTTCCAGGCTTTCAGCTGAACTGAATGCAGAAGCAGAGAGAATTCTTCGCGAGGCGAAGTTGCAGGCCAACAACGTAACTGAAGATGCACAGCGAAACGCGGGAAACCTTATCAACCAGTCTCGTCGGCGTGCCGAGCTACTTGCTCGCAAGTCCGAGGCATACGCTAACGCTGTAATCGTTGACGGCCAGGAGCGTCTAGCTCGCTGGGAGTCTGAGTCGAACGAGATCGAAGACTTCCTAAACACCATGAAGTCTTTGATGTCCACCGAGTCCATGGTGGCAGCCGATGAGACCATAGTTCAAAGCGAATTGGAAGGCACCTCAGCTTCAATAACTGACGGAGCTGATCAACCAGCAGTTGACTACAGCGAAGGCACCAGAGCTAGCTATGAGCCAATCGAAGTTGAGTCCTACGAGGACAACAAGAGAGACTAATTCGCCTCTAGGCGCTTTAGAAACTCTGCTTCACTAATTACCTCAACACCAAGCGCTTCCGCCTTGGCCAATTTTGAACCGGCGCTAGCCCCAGCCAATACAAAAGCTGTGTTCTTCGACACTGAAGAAGCAGCCTTACCCCCAGCGGAGATAATCGCTTCTTCGGCCTGATCGCGGGTTAGGGACTCGAGGGTTCCAGTAACAACGATGCTCATTCCAGAAAACACACCCGATCCGCCAACAGATGTTTCCTGCGTGAAATTCACACCAGCTTTTTTCCAAGCCGCAACTATTTCTTTATGCCAATCAACCGCAATCCACTCTTTGATGGTATTGGCAACCACCTGACCAACCCCGTCCACTCCAGCAAGTTGTTCTTCGCTGGCATCAAAGATTTTTTCGATTGAGCCAAAGGTGTTCATCAGAGACCTTGCAGCAACCGGGCCAACGTGCCTGATGGAAAGCGAGACCAAGACTCGCCAAGAAGGTTGCGACTTTGCTTTTTCGAGCTCTTCCAAGAGTTTGGTCGCAACGGCAGCGGCCGAACCGTCTGCTTTCCGGAAGTACTCGACTACCTTTTCCTCTCCTTTGGCATCCAGCTTGGCGGCACCGGTGTCAGCGTCAACCACGCGTGATTTAATTGGAAGTAGTTTTTCGAGCGTCAAAGTAAACAGGTCAGCTTCAGATTTCACCGGAGGGTCTTTTGGTTCAACTGGCTGGGTTAGGGCAACAGCGGTAACAAAACCTAGAGCTTCGATATCCAAAGCGGAGCGGGAACCTATGTATGCAATTCTTTCGCGAAGCTGGGCAGGGCAGCTTTGGGCGTTCGGGCAACGAATATCAACGTCACCGTCTTGGGCTGGGGCAAGCAAGCTTTGACACTCTGGACACTTTTTTGGCATGGCAAACTTTTTCTCCGAGCCATCGCGAAGGGCTACCACCGGACCCAAGATTTCAGGAATAACATCTCCGGCCTTGCGAAGCACGACGGTGTCACCAATGAGGATTCCCTTGGCTGCAACTACCTCTTGGTTGTGTAGGGTTGCGAACTCAACCTCGCTGCCTGCTACCCGAATTGGATCCAAAACCGCGTATGGAGTGGCACGCCCTGTTCTACCTATAGAGACTTTGATGTCCAATAACTTGGTGTTGACCTGCTCAGGTGGGTACTTGTAGGCAATTGCCCACCTGGGAGCTCTGGAAGTAAAGCCAAGGCTTTGCTGCTTCGAGAACTCGTCCACCTTGACTACGACACCGTCAATCTCGTGCTCCAAGGTGTGACGTTTGGCTTCGAAGTCTTCGATGTATTGCTTTACTTCTTTGGCGGTTTTATAAACCTTGTAGCGAGAAGATGTTGGAAGACCCCAGGTTTTTAGCTGCTGGTAAAGATCCGACTGGGCCTTGACCGAGTCATCCTTTAGCGCTCCGACCCCATGCACAATCATTTGAAGCGGCCTAGAAGCAGTGACGCTGGAATCTTTTTGACGCAACGAGCCAGAAGCCGAGTTTCTAGGGTTAGCAAAAGGTGCCTTACCCTGATCAATCAAAGACTTGTTGAGCTTGGCAAAATCTTCCAGGGCATAGAAGACCTCGCCTCTGATTTCCACTACATCAGGAATGGCCTTGCTGGAAAGCTGGTGCGGGATTCCCTTGACGGTCATGACGTTGCGGGTGACATCCTCGCCCACTGTTCCATCGCCTCTGGTAGCAGCAGAAACTAGCTTGCCCTTTTCGTAGCGCAAGTTGATAGCCAGGCCGTCGATCTTTAGCTCACAAAGAAACGGTCCGCCGCCTGCTTTGTCCAACCAGGTATCTAGTTCTTCCATGGAAAAGACGTTATCGAGGCTCATCATCTTCTCAAGATGAACTGATGGCTGGAAGGTCTGGCTAGCTTCTCCCCCGACGCTCTGAGTTGGAGAGTCCCCGGTTATGAGCTGCGGGTACTTGGCTTCAAGTTTTTCTAGCTCACGCATTAGTGAGTCATACTCAGCGTCAGAAATAAGCGATGTGTTGGATTGGTAGTAAGCGGCTCGGTGCTTGTTGATGAGATCAACTAGCTCATTGGCTCGAGCTTGTTCCTTTGAGTTCAAACCTGCTCCATCACTGCGGAGACGGTTTTATCAATTGTTGCTTGACCTAGGACCCTTGAACCCAGGTAGACAACGGCCGTTTGGCCAGGTGAGACGCCTCGGATTGGCTCCGAGAGGGCAATCACCATTTGATTCTCGGCTACCTTGACCCGGCATGGGTGCGAAAGTCCATGAGCTCTAACTTGAACCTCAGCATCGAACCAATCAGTGGTGTTAGAAGGCGCCTCGCCGCACCAGGAGTACTTTGAGCCACTGAGCTCTGAAATAAGTAGTGCCTCGTCAGGGCCCACAACAACAACATTGTCTTTGGGTCGAATCGAAAGCACATACCGAGGCTTTCCATCGGCGGAAGGCTTACCTATGTTGAGCCCTTTGCGCTGGCCAACTGTGAAACCAATTGCTCCATCGTGGGTTGCTAGGTGATTGCCCTCGAGATCAACAATTGCACCTTCGGTTCTTTCAATCTTGTCCGAGAGCCAATCCCTGGTGTCACCTTCTGGAATAAAGCAGATGTCGTAGCTATCGGGTTTTTGTGCCACCGATAGCTCACGTGCTTTTGCCTCGGCGCGAATGTCTTCTTTGTTGGCTGCTTTGCCGAGTGGGAATAGTGAGTGTTGGAGCTGCTGCTTGTTTAGAACTCCAAGAACATAAGACTGATCTTTGGCCATCGCAAGGGAACGATGCAGCTCTAGGTTTCCCTTGGAGTCGGTTTCTATAGACGCGTAGTGACCGGTGCAAAGCGCATCAAAACCTAGCGCTAGCGCTTTTTCCAAAAGCGCCGCGAACTTGATTCGCTCGTTACATCTCATACAAGGATTTGGAGTCCGACCTGCTTGGTATTCGCTAATGAAGTCATCAACGACTTCTTGTTTGAATCTTTCGGAGAAATCCCAAACATAAAAAGGAATGCCGATCTTGTTGGCTGCGCGCTGGGCATCCATTGAATCTTCTACGGTGCAGCAGCCTCTAGATCCAGTTCTTAGTGTTCCAGGCATCCTAGAAAGCGCTAGGTGAACACCGACCACTTCGTGCCCGGCCTCAACAGCGCGTGCGGCAGCTACGGCAGAGTCAACTCCGCCGCTCATTGCTGCAAGTACCTTCATCTATCTCCTGGTTAGTCCAGCTTTTTTAGCACCCTGGTGGGCCTTGGGGAAGGCCTCCAGAAATGCGTCTATGTCTTGATCTTTGGTGCTGTGACCAAGGGTAATTCGTAGTGTTCCCATAGCCTCATCATTACTAGCTCCCAAAGACAAAACTACGTGGGATGGGCCACTCACACCAGCGGTGCAGGCAGAACCAGTGGAAATCGAGACCCCGTCGCTATCCAACAGAAACAACAAGCTATCTCCTAGGCAGCCTGGGAATCTGAAGTGGACATTATTGGGAAGCCTTTGAGCGTTCTCGGCAGAGACAATCACATCTGAGGCAATTTGTTTCACCCCAGCAATAAGTCGCTGAGTCATGATTTGGTGCTTTTGGGCTAGATCTTCTTGTTCGGAAACCGCTTCGGTTATGGTCAACGCCAAGGCGGCAGCCGAAGATGCATCAGGGGTGCCAGAGCGTAAGTTTCGCTCCTGACCGCCGCCGTGGTTCACCGGAGTTAGTTTCTGATCCCTCCTCAGAATCAGTGCACCCGAGCCAACCGGACCGCCAAGTTTGTGGCCAGTGATTGTCATGGCAGCTAATCCAGATTCAGCGAAGTCCACCGGGATATGTCCAAGGGCTGCAATCGCATCCGAGTGAACTGGAATCGAATACACCTTGGCAATTTTTGTTATTTCCGAAATTGGATGAATAACACCAATTTCATTGTTGGCCCACATCACACTAATAAGCGCTACACGGGAAGCGTTTTGCTCCAGGTAGCGCTCCAGTGCCGCAATATCTAGTACACCTTGATCATCACTTGGAATTAGATACAGCTCTGCGTTTTGTGAATCAACTAGCCAGTTGATTGCATCTAGAACTGCGTGATGTTCTGCTGCAGCACTTATGATCACGTTCTTGCTCGGGTCCTTGGAGTTTACGTCCCAGTAAATTCCCTTGATTGCCAGATTGTCACTCTCGGTTCCACCGGATGTGAAGATCACCTCGTTGCGATCACAGTTGATTGCCTTGGCGATTTCTTCTCGGGCCTGCTCGAGAATCTGTCTCGAGTGCTGCCCGAAGCTGTGAACCGATGCCGGATTACCTATTTCGGAAAGGGTAGAAATATACAGCTCTAGAACGCTTGCGCGAATTGGCGAGGTGGCTGCGTGATCTAGATATACCGGCATAGTCACTCTCAGAAAAGAAGCAGGCTTAGATTTTTACGGGCCTTGATAACAGCAGGATCTTCATTTCCCACAACAAGGAACAGTTCAACGAATCGGAGGCGAATAGGTTCTCTTTGATCCTTAGCGGTACTTTCAAACAAGACAAGCAGCTGCTCGAATCCTGCCGAAGCTGCTCCTGTGGCAACGAGCGCGTCTACGCGGTCCAAAACTGCGTCCGTGTCTTGCCCCAAGGAGCTAACAAGCGATGGAAGGTCTTTGCCTTCCAAGCGGATCAAAAGCTTGATCTGGGCTAGCCCTGCCTCAGCTAGTTGATCATTGGGGTTTTCAACCAAGGCTTTTTCGTAAAGAGATCTAGCCAGTGGGTAATTGTTTTCTTCAATGGCGGCAAATGCTTGCTGGTGGGTGGGTGATAGCTCGGGCTCTGGCTCTGCTACTTTTACGGTTCCGGTCAGTCCGTTTTCTTTTCCAACTTGAAGCACTCGCTCAATGATTTGCTGCACTTGCTCCGCTGGTTGATCACCAACAAATAGTGGTGCTGGCTGGCCCTTAAGCATTCCAAGCAGCGATGGAATTTGCTTTAGATCAAAAGCTTGGGCTAGCTCGGGGGACTTCACTGCGTCTACTACCAAAGTTAAGATCTTGCCTGCGGTTTTTTCGGTGAGCAGCTTCACGGTGCTAAGAATAGATTGGCTCGCGGGGTCATTTTCTTGAACGAATAAAACTAATACTGGAAGGCTGTCAGAAATCGCCAGGTAGTCCCTGATCGAATTGGCGTCTACTTGAATGACAAGAGCTGGGACGTTCTGCACCTTGTCGGTGGACTTACCGAATTCGATTGTCACCTACAAAACCTCGATGCTAAGTAGTGACTGAGTGGCACCAAGAAGCCGAACTTTTTGATCAGAGCTAGCAAGTGGTACATAGAAAAGCAGCATGTTTCCATAACGAGTGCTCACTCCCCTTGTGCTGCCCTCGATTCCTAGAAGAAGCAGCTCATCCCCCGAAACGGTAACTGCGGAGTTTCGATCAGTGGGTTTGATCTCCCAAGTGTCGACCATCATCAGCGCCACAATAGCCCCCGAGTCGGAGGTGGTTAGCGAAACAACATTGAACTCACCGAGAGCGTGAGAAAACTGTGTGGTTGCGTTTTCTAAGTTGTCAGTTTGATCTTTCTGGGTTTGCGATATTTGTTCATAGAACTTGTCTGTGGATAAGTCGAATTGGCTGAAAAACTCGCTCGACGGACCGTTGTCGATTAGGTCACCATAAGTAGGTGCAAGGACAATGGGAGATACTTTCAGGAACTGCGAGTCAACGTCAACTGGAATTGCGCCCTCGGTAGCGGCTGCGACATCTGGAAACTCCACTCCAGGAAGAAGTGCCATGTTATAGATCAGTTTGTATGGATCTCTCGGCGAGAGCTGCTCAATAACTAAAGTTTGCGGCAGGTCATCGCCGTCTTGAGTCACCACCATAAATGATCTTGGCCAGTACTCAGTCTTCGAAATAATGGTGATCGAAACCACCGAAGTGGAAATTGGAGGCAAATGTAATACATCGGGAGATTTAGAGCGTAGGAGGTAATTTGCCTCACGAAACAGTAGCGCTGGCCCATCAACTCGGGTTTCAAGTACAGCTATTTCTCCAGAGGCATCTGCTTCAGCCACCACACTTTGAATGTCTGCCAAGATTCTTGCAACCTGTTGCTCATTAAGCGCTGGATGAATTTGATCAACTATCGAAGCAGTAGACGATTCAGTAGGGGTAGGCGAGTTCTGCGGAACTTCTGCCATTTGGCAACCACTTAGTGCCAGCACCAGTCCGATAGATATTGGGGCGATAGCAATTTTGTTACTGGCGGATCTTCTGCCACGCTTTGGAAGGTCGTAACCTCTGTTCTTTGGTTTGTACCTAGGACCTTGAGGTGCCTTAGGGACTTTTCTTCGAGGCCCACGGTTTCGAATCATCTTGCCAAGTGCCAAAACATTAAAGAAGATTGCTATCACTAGTAACCCCAGCCCAACACCTAAGAAGATGTCAGAGACAGTGGTGGAGTTATCCGTTGGCCACGAAACTCGCACTCTTTCTGGTGCGGCGCCAAGACCATCACTGGCCACCAAGACAGAAAGATCTTGACCCTCTGGGACGACGATTTCCCCGACCGAATCTCCCGAAAACTCGCTGAGCCAAAGATCCGAGCCCACTGGGCTTATGAAATCATCGGTTCCAGGACTAGCGACGACCCTTAGAGATTGAGAACCTGCTGAGCCTTCAACGACAGAGTGGCTGGTGGTATCGACCCAGGCAGCTACATCCACCTCTTTACCGACTGCCAAGAACACCTGGCTAGAGCCAGTGGCGCTGATTGTGGCGTTTCCTGGCATCATGGCCAGTGCCTCGGCGGGAATTATCAAAAATGGCTGAGATTCTTGGCCAACTAGATTAACTGCGAAAACTGCAGGCGGTGCCCAGATGGTCCGCTGAGCCAAGCCCAGCAAAAGGAAGGAAATGGAGAGAACAAATAGGGTAGCCGCAATCAAAAAGCGCATGATTATCCATTCCAGCTAAACTATTGACTTGGGCCGATGAGCCCTCCCTATTCTAACCAACCCAGCTGGAGGACGAAAATGTCAAGTGAAGACCTTTTGTTTCCTAGCGCCCTGCGTGGCTACGCCAGGGCGGCGGTTGATGAGGCGATTCTTGACCTAAATAGGGACATTCTTAGACTTTCCTCCCAAAACTCTCAGTTGGTAGAGGAGATAAAGCAGGCCAAGCAAGAAATTGAAGCTCTCAGCTCCAAGCTGGAAGAGACCAATTCCCCCACCTACGCCGGTCTTGGAAACCAGGCCGCAATTATCTTGGCTTCTGCCGAGGATCAGGCCACACGACTGATTGCCCATGCCGAAGCTGAAAAGATTCGAATTTTTGGAAGCATCAATGAAGAAGTAGAGACCAAAAAGTCAGAGGCAGACAGTTACTACGAATCTTTGGTTGCTGAGGCAGACCGTAAAGGTCAAAGAGCAATTAATTTGGCCCGCGAAGAAGCCAATGAGGCTCTAGCCAAAGCCGAACTCGAGGCCAAAAGGCTAGTTGAAGAGGCCAGTCGCGAAGCATCCGCGATCCGCGGAGAGATCGCAACTGAGGTAGCAAAGCTTCGAGCCGACACCAAGCGTCAAACAGAATTACTAAAAGCCGAAGCCGAAAAAGATATTGCAGAAAAACGTTTATTGTTGCAAAAACAAACCGTGCGAGAAATTGATGCCGAAAAAGCAGCCCTGATCATAAGCGAACAAGAGCGCATCGATCTTGAGCTAGAGCTCACCGGGCGAAGAGCAGAAGCTGAGAAGGATTATCTTGCAAGACACCAGGAGGCGGTGCACCAGACTCAGAAGTATCTCGATGATGCAAAGCTTCAGCTGCAAAACGCAATTGCTAGAACCAGTGCGGCTCAGCTAGAGGCCGAAACTATTGAGTCAGCGGCTCGTTCAATAAACAAGAAAACTACCGATGAGGCAAGGCTGAAGGCCGAGACCCTTATCGCAAGTGCTGAGGCCGAGGCAAGGAATCTAATTGCCGAAGCTAAGGCAAAAGTTGCAAAGGAGCTTGATGAATCAACCGCCAAGCTACAGCAGCTTGAGGTAGAGAGAAGAACTGTTGGCTCTTACCTCGAGCAGCTTGAGAAGGTTATTGCGGCATCCAAGAATTCGTTGAAGTAGGCAACAGATGACAGTCCAAAACATGAAAATAGCCAGCGCTTTTCAGCTCGGGCTTTTTGGTGGACTTGGGGTATTGACCGCTTTAGTAATTGGTGGGGCTGTAACAACCTTGGCCAACGTAATTACCTACGTATTTGCTGCAGTCTTTCTAGCTCTCGGACTTGACCCGCTCGTTTCAAAATTGGAAAAATTCAAGTTTCCCAGGCCCTTAGCGGTTCTAACAGTAATAGTTGGATTGGTTGGCTTTTTAGCTTTTCTGATTTGGTCGCTGGCACCCACCCTGATCACCCAAAGCACCAAATTCCTAGATAGTGCTCCCGACATTCTTCGAGACATCACCAAGTTTCCATTTGTCGTTAGTCTCGACGACCAGCTTGATGGTGCCGTGGGGTCGGCTCTTGCTGATGCCGGAGGTTTCCTCACTGACTCAGCTAACTGGCCAAGCCTGGTAGGTGGCGTTGTCCAAGTAGGCATCAGCTTGTTCAATGGCGCTTTTGGATTGTTAATTATTTTGGTGCTAACGGTGTTTTTCCTAGCTTCACTAGAGAGCCTCAAGGCATCGCTCACTAAGTTAGTGCCAGCTAGTAAGCGTGAGCGCTACACCAAGATCTCCCAGCAGGTCTCAATTTCTGTTGGTAGGTATGTCATTGGCCAAGTTTCAGTTGCAGCACTAAATGCGACCCTTGCTTTTATAGCAATGAGTATTGTTGGGCTTCCTTTTGCCCTGGTTCTGGCTTTCATCGTTTTCTTGCTGGCAATCATTCCACTAGTTGGATCGGTGTCTGGAGCTGCGCTGGTGGTAATGGTGGCGGCAGCGGTAGATCCAACTTCAGCTATTGTTCTGGGAATCTATTTCTTGATCTACCTACAAATCGAAGCCTATGTAGTTAGCCCAAGGGTGATGAAAGTTGCTGTCTCTGTTCCGGCGCCGATAGTCGTTATCGCGGCCTTATCCGGCGGAGCATTACTTGGAATCCTGGGAGCGCTAGTTGCTATTCCTTTTGCCGCTTCGGTGATATTCATCGTCCGAGAGATATTCATCCCTCGTCAAAACTCCCTCTAGAACTTTTCGGGTAACGGGTAGCTTCCAGGAGCAACTATTTTGACAATCTCATTCAACACTGTCCTTGTCGCAAGCTCCCCAACCCACAAATGCTTTGCTCCATCAACAGCGATTACTTCCGCTTCAGGAACTACAGAGAATCTGACGATTGCCTCTTTCGGAGCTAGATACTCATCATGTTCTGGAACAATCGCAACGAGTTTTCTATTCGAGCCAATCCATTTGACCAGGTCGGAGTCTTTGGCTCGGTGAAGCGGCGGGGAAAGCAAAATTGCCCCAGCGATGTCTTTATCAAAACCGTACTTGATCGCCAGCTCAGTTCCAAAGGACCAACCAACTAACCAAACCGGCCCCAATTTTCTCGATGCCAGAAAATCGAGAGCTGCTTCCAGGTCTAGCTGCTCAGTTATTCCCTCACCAAAGACGCCTTCACTGGTGCCTTGCGGGCTTGTCGTGCCTCGGGTATTGAATCTCAAAACTGCTAGGTTCGCTAGCGCCGGAAGTCGGTTTGCGGCCTTTCGAAGAATATGTGAGTCCATGAAGCCACCGTGAGTTGGAAGCGGGTGAAGTGTCAACAAAACTGCTGAGGGCGCGTTGTTCACTGGTAGCGCCAGTTCCCCAATAAGAGTTAGGTTATCGGAGGTGCGTAGCGTGATTACCTCGCGCTTTGAGGGAAGCTCAGTAGATGAGGTGATTTCAATCACAGAAGTGGTCCCTGAAATGCCTTCCAGCAAGAATTGTGAAAGTGCCTTCTGGTCTCCACGCCCCTGATTGAATCCCAAGCAACGGTATGGTTTTGGCCTTTTGAGATCTCGATGTTGCAGTGTGGGCAAACCCAGCTCTTGTCTTGCTCAGCGTTTTGGCCAGATGTTGTTTGAACAGAGTATTCAACGCCGCGCTTGATTTCAGTGCGCTTGACACCGATTCGAACCCTATCCATGTCCAGTGGCTGAAACTCTGCTCCCCACTTGGACTCACGGTTACGTCGACTTTTCATTAGTACCAGTTATGAGCTTCCGAGTGTGCCCAAGCTCCACAGGCGGTTTTGTACCTGTTGGCAATGTACTTAACACCCCAACGAATCTGAGTCTCGTGATTGGTCATCCAGTCCGGTCCTTCGGTGGCCATTTTCGATCCTGGCCAAGCCTGAGGAATTCCGTATGCGCCACTTTCTGAGTTTTTCGCCAAAGTTCTCCACTGGGATTCTCTGGTCCATAAATTAACTAGACAGGAATACTGGTCTAAGCCCCAGTTGTAAGACTTGATGTAGTTATAGGCGTAGGCCTTTGCGGTTCCAGGTTCAGGAGTTGGTGCTGCCAGAACAAAGTAGCTTGTCGCTTCTTTACCGGAGACCAATGTGAAGCCACCGCGCTCGAATGTGATGGAGTATTCGTCACCAAATCCAAAGGCTTCTGATGTTTGCTTGTTTGGGTCGAAAACCTGCATTGTTGAAGCGCTGGCTAAGTTGCCGGCGTAAGGGTCAAAAGTGTAAACCATAGTGAAGGACAGCACGAAGAAAAATCCAAGAACTGGAAATGATCTTGCTCTAGTTAGCCTGGGAAGGTTTGGACGAGTAAGTCCCTTTTGGGCTAGCCGTTCGTCAAAAGAAAGAATGAGTCGCTTGGCAAGGGGTACGCGCACAGCTTCGTACTTTCCCATAACGATCCTTCCAGCGCTCAATTTCACTAACGACCTTCAAGTCTATCTTTAGTGTTGAATCGGGGCTAGAGCTCTCTTTGAACCCGCTT
>WLDW01000059.1 GCA_009704605.1 Actinomycetota bacterium | reverse complement strand
AACCGGTAAAGACTGGGACGACGCAGTTGCATACTGGAAAACTCTTCCTACCGATGAGGGTGCCAAATTCGACGCTGAGGTATTTTTGGACGCAGACACTTTGGATCCTTTTGTTACCTGGGGAACCAATCCAGGCCAAGGTGTCTCGCTTTTGGATAGCGTTCCTGACCCAGAAGATATCTTGGACCCAAACGAAAAAGCAGCAGCAATTCGCGCACTTGAATACATGGATCTAAAGCCTGGAACCAAGATGAAAGACATTCGTGTTGACACTGTTTTCTTAGGCTCTTGCACCAACTCGCGCATTGAGGACCTTCGTGCCGCAGCAGCAATTGTTGAGGGTAAGAAAAAAGCCGATGGCATTCGCATGATGGTTGTCCCAGGATCACAAAAGGTTCGCATCCAAGCCGAAGAAGAAGGCCTAGACAAGATTTTCAAAGACTTTGGTGCTGAGTGGCGCTTTGCCGGTTGTTCGATGTGTTTGGGTATGAACCCAGACCAGCTCGCAGCAGGCGAGCGGGCCGCGTCAACATCAAATAGAAACTTCGAGGGTCGACAGGGTAA
Organism: Actinomycetota bacterium; assembly: GCA_009704605.1. Taxonomy (GTDB): domain Bacteria; phylum Actinomycetota; class Actinomycetes; order Actinomycetales; family Microbacteriaceae; genus Rhodoluna. The sequence goes on along the minus strand of WLDW01000059.1, from coordinate 5,235 downwards.
GGGCGCTAGAACCCACCTAGTTTCTCCATTGGTTGCCGCTACTACCGCGATTCGCGGGACGCTATCTTCACCTTCCGATGTAGAGGTGATGGTCTAATGGATAAGATTTCTACTTTTTCTGGTGTTGCGGTTCCTCTGAAGCGATCAAATGTTGATACCGATCAGATCATTCCGGCAAGCTATTTGAAGCGCATTACCAAAACCGGTTTTGAAGATGCGCTATTTGCCTCTTGGAAAGCTGAGCCTGATTTTGTTTTGAATCAGCCGGTGTTTCAAAACGGGCAAGTACTTATTGCAGGACCGGATTTTGGAACTGGGTCTTCGAGAGAGCATGCGGTTTGGGCTCTTCGCGATTGGGGATTCAAAGCGGTGTTCTCGGCAAAGTTTGCTGACATCTTTACCGGTAACAGCGGTAAGCAGGGTCTAATAACAGGTGTCATCACCGAGGATGAGACCAAGCAGATTTGGGACTTGATTGATGCCAATCCTGGAGTCTCCGCCAGTGTTGATTTGCCTAATCAGACGCTGTCTGTGGCGGATTTAACTGTCTCTTTTGCCATTGATGCCTATACCAAGTGGCGATTAATGGAAGGCCTTGACGACATTGCACTAAGTTTGAGGGACGAGGGAGCAATTACTTCCTATGAGTCATCACGCGAGGCGTGGAAGCCACTAACTTTGCCAGCTAAGGGAATCTAATGAGCGTCATAACCGTAAACGGCGGAAAGCCGCTCTCAGGTCGCGTAGATCTAAAGGGTGCCAAGAACCTTGTCACCAAGGCGATGGTTGCAGCCTTGCTTGCAGATTCCCCAAGCGTTCTAAAAGACGTTCCAAAGATCAGCGACGTCGAAGTTGTTTCCAGACTTTTGGAGTTGCACGGAGTTTCAATCAACTTCAACGATGCGGGAGTCATGGAGCTTGACCCAAGAGGCGTCAAGCAAGCTCGCATGGTTGATATCGATGCTCATGCAGGTTCTTCTCGTATTCCAATCCTGTTTTGTGGTCCGCTGCTGCACCAGCTAGGCGAGGCCTTTATTCCTGACCTTGGCGGTTGTCACATCGGCGGTCGCCCTGTTGATTTCCATTTGGATGTGCTTCGTAAGTTTGGAGCCGTTATCGAAAAGTCCCAAAACGGCACACGCTTGTCTGCTCCCAACGGCCTACATGGAGCGAAGCTTTCTCTTCCTTACCCAAGCGTTGGAGCTACCGAGCAGGTGCTACTAACTTCGGTTCGAGCTAAGGGCCTAACCGAGCTATCCGGTGCTGCCATCGAACCGGAGATCATGGACCTCATTGCCATCTTGCAGAAGATGGGTGCGATCATCTCTGTGGACACAGACCGCACTATTCGCATCGAAGGTGTTGAGAGCCTCAATGGCTACACTCACCGCGCACTATTTGATCGCAACGAAGCTGCCTCTTGGGCAGCAGCTGCCTTGACTACCGGTGGAGACATATTTGTTGGGGGAGCAAGACAGAATGAAATGACAACTTTCCTGAACGTTTTCAGGAAAGTTGGCGGTGGCTTTGACATCGAAGACGATGGAATTCGTTTCTATCAAAAAGGTGAAGATCTTCACCCGGTAGTTATCGAAACCGATGTTCACCCAGGCTTTATGACTGACTGGCAGCAGCCACTGGTAGTTGCCCTAACCCAAGCCAAGGGCCTTTCGATTGTTCACGAGACAGTTTATGAGAACCGTTTTGGATTTACAGATGCATTGGTAAAGATGGGTGCACAAATTCAGATTTACCGCGAGTGCTTGGGAGGTAACCCTTGCCGCTTCGGACAGATGAACTTCTATCATTCGGCCGTTATCTCAGGCCCAACCGCACTGCACGGAGCGGACATTGTGGTTCCGGATTTGCGCGGTGGCTTTAGCCACATGGTTGCGGCCTTGACCGCTAAGGGTGTTTCCAACGTCAGCAATGCGCAGCTTATTTCTCGCGGTTACGAGCACTTCCTTGAGAAGCTTTCAGATCTTGGGGCCGACTTTAGTTACGCGGAGTAGGCATGGCTAAAAAGCAAAAGTTGATTCCGATGCCGAAGGTAACAACGGATGAGAACCCACTTGCTGTTCGCATCATTGCCTTTTTTGTTGCTCCAATTATTCGGATGTTTTTCAAAGTTGAAGTCACCGGAATGGAGAAGCTTCCAAAATCTGGCGCCTTTATCTTGACCCCAAATCACGCCACCAACATGGATGGCCTAGCGGTTGCTTACTTCATTTATAAGATTCTCAAGCGCGGCCCACACTTCTTTGCCAAAGAGGCGCTGTTCAACATTCCGCTTGTTGGAAAAGCTTTGCTTGCTGGAGGACAGATTCCAGTGTTTAGAAAAGGTGGTCAGCGAAACGATGACTCCTTCAAGATTGCTAACTCTTACCTTCAAGCTGGTCACATCATTTGCATCTACCCAGAAGGAACTCTCACGAGAGAACCTAATCTTTGGCCGATGCGCGGTAAGACTGGAGCTATTCGCGTAGCCCTCAATAGCGGAGTTCCGGTTTATCCAATTGCGCACTGGGGTAGTGAGCAGATTATGGGTCGCTATAGCAGCAAGTTCCGTCCAGGCTTTTGGAAGAAAGTTCAGATTCTAGTTGGCGACGAAATTGATCTAGCAAAATATCGTAAAGAGAACCTAAGCGCGCAAGAACTTTTGGAAGCAACCGAGCTCGTGATGCGAAGCATCACAGCTTTGGTGGAACAACTTCGCGGCGAGAAGGCACCAGGAACTCTTTGGGATCCAGTAGCTATGGGTCAGACCGTGACCGGTAATTTCCTAAAGGCCGCTAAGAAAGCAGCGAATCAATGAGCAAGGTGGCTGTAATTGGAGCAGGTAGCTGGGGAACAACTTTTTCTAAAGTACTAGCTGATGGCGGCTCCGATGTGATGCTTTGGTCCAGGCGTGAAGAAGTCGCTTCCGAAATCAATAATTCCCACCGAAACGCTGGCTACCTACCTGGGGTAAACCTGCCGGCAGGCATTGTGGCTTCAACAGATATCGAAAAGGTTCTTGCAGGTGCCAGCCAGGTTTACATCTCTGTTCCATCCCAGAGCCTCAGATCAAACCTCGAGCAGTGGGGAAAGCTCATCCCCAAAGAGTCGATTGTGGTTTCGCTAATGAAAGGCGTTGAGCAAAAAACCGGTCTTCGAATGAGTCAGGTTATTGCCCAGCACGGCATCGGAGAAGACCGGGTGGTTGTAATCTCTGGTCCTAACCTGGCATTGGAAATTGCCGCCGAGCAGCCAGCTGCATCGGTAGCGGCTTCAAGTTCAACTGATTCTGCGATGGCGGTTGCTAAGGCTTCCACCAATTCTTACTTCACTACTTTTACTAACAACGACGTAATTGGAACCGAGTTCGGTGGCATCCTGAAGAACCTGATCGCAGTTGCAATTGGAATCGTGAACGGTGTTGGCTACGGGCAAAACACCAAAGCTTCGATTATGACCAGAGGTTTATCAGAGATATCTCGCTTTGCAGAAGCCTTTGGAGCAAAGCCAGAGACCATGGTGGGACTGGCCGGTCTTGGAGACCTAATTGCAACTAGCGAATCTCCTTTGTCTAGAAACCACAAGGCAGGCGAAATGCTGGGCCAGGGCTTTTCCAAGAAGGAAGTTTTGGAAAAACTCTCTCAAACCGCAGAAGCATTGGTTTCTGTTTCCACCGTGCTGGAGCTAGCTCGAGACAAGAACATCGCCATGCCTATTGTTGAGCAGGTGGAGCTTGTGATTGAGGGCAAGATGAACCCGAAGGACATCGCACCTCACCTAACTCACATGAGTGACACTCCACAGGGAGAATAAGTAGATGGCAAAAATTCGCGTTGCGGTGTTATTTGGTGGCAAATCAAACGAGCACTCGATCTCGGTGGCGACTGCTTCTGGGGTCCTAAGCGCCATTGATTCTTCTAAGTATGAAGTTGTCCCTGTGGGCATTACTCGCGATGGGGTGTTTGTGCCCTTCAAGGGAGACCCTGCAACACTCAGTCTTAGCAATGGGCTCAAAACCATTGAGCCTGAAGGCTCAACTATTCGTTTTGCCATGGATGGCTCTTGTGAGCTATTGGAAAAAGACTCCTCAGGTAAAGAGCGCTCTCTTGGGGTAATTGATGTTGTGATGCCCATGCTTCATGGTCCCTTTGGTGAAGATGGCACCATGCAGGGCTTTTTGGAACTTGTTGGAGTCCCTTATGTAGGTAACGGAGTGCTTGGCTCAGCGGCTGCGATGGATAAGGAATTTAGCAAAGCACTTTTCAAGGCTGCTGGAATTCCAAGCCCGGATTACGCAGTTGTTTCAGCATCGGACATGCTCAATAACCCTGAGTCAGCCCTTGATCGCATCAAGGATTTAGGCAAGCTTCCATTTTTTGTGAAGCCTGCTAGATCGGGCTCATCGGTTGGAATTACCAAGGTTGGCTCAATGAAGGATATTCCTGCGGCACTAACCGAGGCCTTCAAGCACGATGACAAGGTGATAATCGAAGTTGGGGTGGTCGGTCGCGAGATTGAGTGCGGGGTTTTGGATTCTTTAGATGGCGGCGCACTTAGGGTTTCGGTTGCCGGTGAAATCACTGTTCGTGGCCGTGAGTTTTATGATTTCGAGGCCAAGTATGTCGATAGCGATGCTGCAACACTTATTTGCCCAGCCGATATTTCTTCTGATCAGTTATCCCAGATGCAACAAATGGCAAGAAAGGCCTTCAAGGCCTTGGGTTGCAAAGGTCTTGCGAGAGTGGATTTCTTTTTGACCGACAAGGGCTTTATGGTCAATGAGATAAACACCATGCCTGGCTTTACATCGATTTCTATGTTCCCAAGATGCTGGCAGGAATCAGGCCTTAGCTATAAGGACCTAATCGATGAGCTCATTTCACTAGCTCTTGTTGATAGCGCAAGCTAGTTTCTCTAAATCCCAAAGCTAAATTGTCCCGAATGGTAAATTGAGCTAGTGAAAGAGCAAATACCGCCCCTTCTTCGGCCTGATTTTGTGACCCCAGTTTCCCTAAAAGATTTCGCAGCACACTTTGGACTAGACGCTCCAGCTCAAGATGCCGTGCTGACCGGTATCAGCATGAACACCAACGATCTTCGCCCAGGAGATCTATTTGTTGCCATGCCAGGTAAGAAAACCCACGGTGCGGAATTCATTCAAAAAGCCCTTGAACTTGGCGCAACCGCAGTTGCTACCGATACCGCTGGACTTGCGCACACCAAGACAATCTCAGTTCC
>WLDW01000058.1 GCA_009704605.1 Actinomycetota bacterium | reverse complement strand
TTGAAAGCAGAGTTTTTAGATTACGAATCAGGTGAGCTAGTAATTCTTGAGCCAAAGGACATGAAATTTGGTTACCGCGATAGCGCAGTCAAAAAAGGAAGACTAGGACTTATTACCTGGATCGAAATCGAACTTCTAGATCTAGCTGGCAAAGCCAGACCGCTTTACTCAGGTCAAATAGCAAAAGATCTCAATTCTGAAATGGGAGCTCAGCCAAGTTTGGTTCAAGTGCGGGAGTCTGTTTTGAAACTGCGCGCTTCAAAATCGATGGTGCTAGATCCAAAGGACCCAAACAGCGTGAGCTGTGGCAGCTTCTTTACTAACCCAATCGTGAGCGACACATTCGCCAGAACACTGCCTGCCGATGCCCCGTCTTGGGAAACTCCAGAAGACGATGGGCTAACAGTCAAACTAAGCGCAGCTTGGTTGATAGAACAATCTGGAATCGATAAAGGCTTTAGCTTGCCAGGATCAAAAGCTGCAATTTCTCAGAAGCACGCATTGGCAATCACAAACCGAGGCGGTGCAACGGCAGACGAAGTAGTCGAGCTCGCCAGATACATTCAAGAACGAGTTGCCGCGAAATTTGGAATCAACTTGGTTCCAGAGCCAAACCTGATTGGGTTCTAAGGACTACCTTGTACTAACCTTCGACGGTTCCTACCTTTTCCCACATTTTGGCCATAACCCACCACTGACCATCAAGGTAGACAATGTTTAGGTAGTCCTGCATTACCCCTCCAAACATCTCGAGTTGCATTTTCAGCAAAGCAAGTGTTGGGGACACCTGATCAAAACTGAGAACTAAGTCTCTTCGAGTATTACCTAGATCGGCTGGAGATGTTCGATTCATCATTTCTTGCTTGTAAATAGCACAGCTGCGTTTACTGAGTTTGTTATCCACCACCCCGTAAAGAACTGACTCTGGATGAAATACTCGATCAAACAAGTTCATGTTCTGGTGGTGCATGAGATCAAAATAATCCCTAGCGAGCTGAGCAATTTCTGGATTACTGGAATCGAGCTGATCAAGTGTCATGCAGCAATTCTATGACTGAGCAGTGAGGTGAAACATATTGGCTAGATAAAGCCCAAACGCGTCAAGGCCTCATGATTTATAGCTCGAGAGCGTGGGTATCAGCCAAATAGTTTCTGAAGACGCTGTATACCCTCAAGAATTGGCTCATCGCCAAGTGCGTAGCTCATGCGAACATAACCCGAAGGCCCAAACGCTTCACCAGGAACCAGGGCAACTTCAACTTCTTCCAAGATGAAATCACAAAGCTCCAAAGAAGTGTTGATCTGCTTTCCATTCCAAGTCTTTCCAAGCAGTCCTCGGACATCCGAGTAAACGTAGAAGGCACCTTGTGGCATTGGAGCCAACCAGTTATCAATCTTGCCGAGCTCGGAAACAGCAAGCTTTCGTCTGCGATCGAACGCTTGCAGCATGTTCTGAACTTCGTCTTGGGATCCAGTCAGTGCTGCAAGAGCTGCTTTTTGTGCAATGTTGTTCACATTCGATGTCAGGTGCGACTGCAAGTTAGCAGCTGCCTTCATGGCATCGGCAGGTCCCGCCATCCAACCAAGACGCCATCCGGTCATCGCGTAACTCTTGGCAACACCGTTGACCAAAATGGTGCGGTCAATCATCTCCGGCACAACTTCAGTAATTGAATAAGCCTTAAGCCCGTCATAAACCAAGTTCTGATAGATCTCATCGGTGATTACCCATAGATCGTTTTGGTAGGCCCAGTTACCAATGGCCGCAATCTCTTCTTTCGAATAAACCGCACCCGTTGGGTTAGAAGGTGAACACATCAGTAGCACTTTGGTGCGGGCAGTCTTCGCTTTGTCTAGCTGTTCAACGGTTACTTTGTAACCCTGCTCACTTCCTGCAAAGACCTTTACAGTCTTTCCGCCAGCCAGTGCGATTGCTTCTGGATAAGTAGTCCAGTACGGAGTAGGCAATAAAACCTCATCGCCAGCATCGAGTAGCACAGCAAAAGCTTGGTAAACGGCTTGCTTGCCACCGTTAGTGACAACAACCTGGTTAGCAGAAACTTCTGTTCCAGAGTCTCTAAGGGTCTTTTGAGCGATAGCTTCTCGAAGATCAGGTAGACCTACCGCTGGGGTGTAGCGGTGGTTCTTTGGGTCTAGAACAGCTTTTGCAGCTGCTCCAACAATGTGAGCGGGGGTTGGAAAGTCAGGTTCTCCAGCTGCGTAGCTGATTACCGGTCTACCCTCAGCTTGCAAGGCTTTGGCCTTGGCGTCGACCTTGAGGGTCGCAGACTCAGCTATGGCAGCTATTCGCTTGGAGATTCGGGAGGCATTCACGTCTCTAAGCCTATCGGGGAGCCTTCGAGGGGAGATCGACCCTTTGCAATCTGGGGGCGGGCAGATTAGAGTAGGACTCAGTAGTTGACAGCTGCGGGAAGCCTAATCTGGCAAATTATCCAAATTTAGATTCAATCTAGAAGTGTGTCATTTGTCCTTTGATCAACGAAGCTGTTTAGCCCCTAAAGGGCGGTGGCTCAATTGGTAGAGCAGCGGTCTCCAAAACCGCAGGTTGCAGGTTCGAGTCCTGTCCGCCCTGCAGACAACGATAGATCGGAAAGAAGTAGAAATGCCAGATGAGCTTCAGCCAGCAGAGGACTTGGTAGTAAAAGCCAAGGCCGATCGCGCTGCAACTCGCAACATCTTCGGAAGAATCATTTTGTTCTTCAAGCAGGTTCTAGCCGAGCTTCGTAAGGTTACAAGGCCAACCTACAAAGAGCTGGTTAGCTTCACCGGAGTAGTTCTAGCCTTCGTAATAGTTGTAATGGCAATTCTTTCTGGCATGGATTTTGTTTTCTACAACCTCGTTACATTCACCTTCACACCAACAAACTAGTTTCAGACAAGGAAACCTCAATTGAGCGAGATCGAACAGACAGAACTCGAGACCGAGACCACTGCCGCACCAGCAGCAGCATTCTCTGCGGTTGAAGAAGTGACCGCAGTCGCCACCCCAGAAGCTCCTGTCGAGACACCTACTTTCGGTAACACTCCTTACCAGGCCCCGGAGGGAACCCCTGAGGCTCCAGTCTCAGAAGAGTTCTTTGTTGAGGATGCTGCAGTGGTAGCAGAAACTGATTCGGTTTCCGAAGAGAGCACTTTTGCAGAAGTTTCTGAAGAGCCAGCAAAGGACGAGGATCCATACCGCGTATTCAAGGCCGAGCTGCGCTCGCAACCTGGAAAGTGGTTCGTAGTTCACTCCTACGCAGGATACGAAAAGCGTGTGAAGCAGAACATCGAAAACAGAAAACTTGCAATCGACGGCGGAGACAAGATCTTCCAGATCGAGGTTCCAATGGAAGACACCATTGAAATCAAGAACGGTCAGAGAAAGCTAGTTTCCAAGGTTCGCATCCCAGGTTATGTTCTAGTTCGCATGGAAATGACCGAAGAGTCTTGGTCTCTTGTTCGTCACACCCCAGCAGTAACAGGTTTTGTTGGCAACTCTCAGAACCCGACTCCGCTAAGACCAGACGAAGCATTCGAGATGCTAAAGACCCTTTACGTTCTTCCAGAAGAGGCTTCTGCCAAGGCTGCGGTTAAGGGAACTCAGATGGTCAAGGGCAAGGCAAGAGCAGTCCCAATCAAGATTGATTTCAAGGTTGGCGAGTCCATCATGATCAAGGACGGATCCTTTGCAGGTCTTCCTGGAACAATTTCTGAAATCAAGCCAGAGTCTGGAAAGCTCACAGTCTTGGTTTCCCTATTCGAGCGAGAGACTCCTGTGGAGCTTGGCTTCGAACAAGTCGGACCACTGAACTAAAGATTTATCTAAACCACTAAAAAAGGAAAACAAGCAAATGGCACCCAAGAAAAAAGTCACTGGAATGATCAAGCTGCAGATCCAGGCAGGCGCTGCTAACCCAGCTCCACCGATCGGTCCAGCTCTAGGTCAGCATGGTGTGAACATCATGGAGTTCTGCACCGCGTATAACAACGCAACTGCAGACCAAAAAGGAAACGTCGTACCAGTAGAAATCACCGTTTACGAAGACCGTTCCTTCACCTTCATCCTGAAGACTCCTCCAGCAGCCGAGCTGATCAAGAAAGCTGCAGGGGTACCAAAGGGTTCCGCAACCCCTCACACTGACAAGGTGGCTCACCTTTCCAAGGAGCAGCTACTAAAGATTGCCGAGACCAAGATGGCTGACCTAAACGCCAACGACGTTGAGGCAGCGGCAAAGATCATCGCCGGAACCGCCCGCTCCATGGGTATTACCGTCGACGCCTAGAACCTTAGGGAAAAGCAACAAAGGCACCAAAACTAAAAACTAAAGAAGTCGTGGGAGAACCAGATCGGTTCGCTAACCACTACTGTGACCAGAAAAGGAACAACAGCACATGCCAAAAAGATCAAGGGCTTATCTAGAAGCCGCAAGTAAAATCACCGAGGGTAAGTTCTATACCCCAGCCGAGGCCGTGGCCCTAGTGCGCGAGACCGGCTCCAAGAAGTTTGACTCAACTATTGAAGTTGCCGTCAAGCTAGGTGTTGACCCTCGGAAGGCAGATCAGATGATTCGTGGAACCGTATCGCTTCCGCACGGAACCGGTAAGACCTCCCGAGTGATTGTTTTTGCAACCGGTCCAGCAGCTGAAGCTGCCATCAAGGCCGGAGCCGACGAAGTCGGTGGCGACGAATTGATTGAAAAAGTAGCGGCGGGATGGGTTGATTTTGACTCAGCCGTTTCAACTCCAGAGCTAATGGGTAAGGTGGGCCGACTTGGAAAAGTCCTTGGTCCTCGTAACCTAATGCCAAACCCTAAAACTGGAACAGTAACCCCAGATGTTGCCAAGGCAGTAACAGATATCAAGGGCGGAAAGATCGAGTTCCGTATCGATAAGCAGTCCAACCTGCACTTCATCATCGGTAAGGCCTCATTCAGCGCTAGCCAGTTGGCTGAGAACCTAGGAGCAGCTCTGGACGAGATCCAGAGACTAAAGCCTTCTAGCTCGAAGGGTAAATACATCCTCAAGACCGCCATCTCCACAACCTTTGGTCCTGGAATCTTGCTGGATACCACCGTCGCTAAGGCCGTATAACTCACCCAAACCCCCGCCTTACCTGGCGTGGAAAGGATAAGTGCCAAGATGATTACCCAAGCAGACGAGCAGCGCGTATTAGATCTAGTCCCAAGAGGGCTATTTATTAACGGCAGCTGGCAAGACGCAGCTGACAAGCAAACTCTGGATGTAATCGACCCTGCAACGGGCAAAGTACTAGTTTCCATTGCCGATGCCGCCCCAGCAGATGGCATGGCAGCTATGGAAGCAGCTGACAACGCCCAGCAGGCTTGGGCCAAGACCGCTCCAAGAGAACGAGCCGAGATCCTTCGGGCTGCCTTCGAAAAAGTCACCGCGATGTCGGACGAATTTGCCCTAGTGATGTCTCTTGAAATGGGTAAACCATTCCAAGAGGCCAAGGGTGAAGTCGCCTACGGAGCAGAGTTTCTGAGGTGGTTCTCCGAAGAAGCCCCAAGGATTACTGGCCGCTATGGAACAGCCCCCGATGGCAAAAACCGCATCATGGTCCTCAAAAAGCCGGTTGGACCATCGCTTTTTATCACCCCATGGAACTTCCCGCTAGCCATGGCAACCAGAAAAATGGCCCCTGCCATTGCAGCTGGTTGCACCATGATTCTCAAGCCCGCGGCACTAACCCCGCTGACATCAATGCTGTTTGTGAAGGTCTTGGAAGAAGTTGGAATCCCAAAGGGTGTCATAAACGTTATTCAAACCACTAGACCTGGACTTGTCACCGGCCCAATCATCAAAGACGAAAGACTACGTAAGCTCTCTTTCACCGGATCAACCGGTGTTGGAAGAGCGCTTATTGCCGACTCTGCTGAGCGAGTTC
>WLDW01000057.1 GCA_009704605.1 Actinomycetota bacterium | reverse complement strand
CAAGGCTAGGAACGCCTCTGCCGTCATGGGCGTCTTTAGGTGGGAAGATCGCTACCACTCTTGAACCCTCTTTAGCTCCAGCTAAAGCGGAGCAGAAGTTAGGAACTGAATCAGGTCCAAAAAAACCAGGAGAAGGGTTCTTGCCATCAAACTCTGTTTGCTGCAGCAACTCGCCAGTTGCTCCGTTGTATCCTGCGAACTCAAACTCAATCATGTTCTTACCGGTGAAGACAGCTCCATCGCCTTCGATAACAACTCTTGACTGAATCGAATCCGCTGTAATCGGGAATGCAAAAGTCACCGTTGGCTTAGTTAGTGGCTCACTAGATACTTCGACTGAGTCAACTTGCGCTCCACCTCCCGAAGGATCACAGGCGAGAGTAGCACTAGAGCTGCATCCAGTAAGGGTCAGTGAAACAATCAGAGCGCTCAGGGCAAGTGCTTTAATTTGCAAGGGAATCTTCCTTCGATTTTTATGGTCCTAAGAGCTCAAGTTTAGTCGCTGAGCCTTTGCTCAGCCACGGACTAGGAGGTGGCTTTACGGACCGTTTTTCTAAGCTTCTTTTCGGAAACCTTTCGCTCCCCCAGTCCTTCTGGGTTCCAGGCCAAAATGTCCTGATCCGAGTACTCAGTTGATTTCACCTTGTTTTTGAACTGGGGCAAAACTGTCCCTGGAGCAAGCCTTCGAGCTGTAATTATGAATCCGGTATGCCCAATCATTCGATGCTCTGGCCTGACTGCCAGACCTTGCAGATGCCAGGGGCGAACTAGTGACTCGAAAGCTTCTGGCTCTGTGAACATCGAAGTGGCACGAATTGATTCGGCCACCCTAGATAGCTGGGTCACTGTGGCAACGTAAACAATAACCAAGCCTCCGGGCTTTAGAGCCGTAGCAACTGAATCGATGCACTCCCAAGGAGCGAGCATGTCAAGAACGACTCTGTCGACAGTATGTGGCTTGAGTACTTTAGGCAGCTCTTCCTGCAAGTCCCCCAGGTGAACGTTCCAGTTCTTTGGTTTTGATCCGGTTTGACTCGCTACGTTGCCTTGAGCAATCTCTGCAAATTCTGCTCTGCGTTCAAAAGAATGAAGTTGCCCAGATTCCCCAACTGCTCGAAGCAGGTACAAACTCAATGCACCGGAGCCAACTCCAGCCTCCACAACAACCGCTCCTGCAAAGATGTCACCTGACACTAGAATCTGTGCTGCGTCTTTTGGGTAGATGATCGCGGCTCCACGTGGCATGGACAATACAAAGTCATTCAAAAGAGGTTTAAGGGCAAGGTATTCAACGCCGTTCTGGTTTGCGACAACCGAACCATCTGGCAATCCGATGATGTCGTCGTGTCGCAAGTCACCGCGATGCGTACCAAATGTTCCGCCTTTAGTTAAAACAATCGTGTTAATTCTGCCCTTGGGTCCAGTGAGTTGGACCTTGTCCCCGGCCGAAAACAATCCGTTCTGCTTTGGACTCATTCGAACAGTGCTCGCAGGTCGTTCATTGAAACACCCTCAAGAGTTGGCCAGAGAATACGCCCTTCACTCATGGGAATCTCAACAATGTGGGCTATTCCAACTGCCTTCGTTCCTGCGGCCTCCGCGGCTGTGATACCCGTCAGCGAGTCCTCGAAGGCCACACAGTGTGTTGGGTCAACCCCGAGCATTGATGCCGCCTTGAGGTATGACTCAGGGTGTGGCTTTCCTTTGACAACATCATCGCCACCAACGATGACATCAAAGCCTTCAAATCCGATTTGCTCTGCTACTTTCTGGGCCATTCGATGCATGGAGCCGGTAACGAGTGCAGTTTTGACGTTGTTTTCTCTTAGAAGCTTTAGAAGCTCCCTCGCGCCAGGACGCCACGGTATTGAGTGCTCAAGCTGAGATAGAACCCCGTCAGTTATCTGATCAATGATTTGCTGAGGTTCAAGATGCGAACCCACTCGTTCCTTCAGAAGCTTGGAAGATTCGTACAGCGACATTCCAATAACGCCCAGGCCGTCATCGTGTCCCCAGTTGCTGTCGTGAGCGGCTGCAAAGGCACTCTCGCTGGCTAACCAGTAGGGCTCTGAATCAATCAGAGTGCCATCCATGTCCCAAAGCACGGCGGCAGGAAACGAAGAATTATTCATGATGCTTGAATTCTAGCCTCGCTATTTGCCCTTACAGTTAAGCAAGTAAAAATCTTCAAGAGGGGCAGATTCGCTAGATTGACAGTAGAAAGCGTGTTTCAAGGACGAGTGCTGATTTGTGCATTCGAGGGTTGGAACGATGCGGCTGAGTCTGCAAGCGCAGCTGCAAACATCGTTAGTGAGTCACTTTCCTGCGAAGTTGTAGCAGAAGTCGACCCCGAGGACTACTACGACTTTCAATTCACCAGACCAACAGTTTCTCTTTCCGAAGATGGTCACCGTGAACTTACTTGGCCAACTACGAGCTTGCTCGTTTCCAATCATCCTGACCCTAAGCTCTCCAGGTTTAGTGTTCTGATTGGAACTGAGCCGGCGAGAAGGTGGAAGTCCTTTGTTGCGGAAATCATTGAGATGATTCAAGACCGTGAGATCGAAACAGTTATCTTCCTCGGAGGAATGCTCGCAGACACACCACATACCAGACCCATTGCTGTCACCGCCACAAGTCAGAATCCTGAGGTGAGAAAAATTGAGGGTGTTGAGAAAAGCAGTTACGAGGGTCCAGTAGGAATAGTTTCAACTCTTGGAATCGCATTAGAAGAAGCTGGTATCGCCACAATTGCCTTGTGGGCTGCTGTGCCACATTACGTTCACACCTCTCCCTCACCGAAGGCAACACTTGCTCTTGTGGCTGAGCTTGAAGGATTGCTTGGAGTGAGTTTCAGTCACGGAGACCTCGCCGATCAGGCTTTCGCCTGGGAGCGTGGAATCGATGAGATTGCCGAAAACGACGAAGAGATGGCCGGCTACATTGAACAACTTGAAGCAAGTCGCGACGAGGTGGATTCCGAGGCTGCCTCCGGCGAAGCTATTGCCAGAGAGCTCGAGAAGTTTTTAGAGTCCGAGCAGCGTCCGCCAGAGGCTTAGGCAACGATTGAGCCGCTAGATAGCGTCCAGAGCAACCAGAGCCCAACTATTACTCGCCACAAAACAAACGGCAGAAAAGAACCAGACTCGAGATACTTCAGCAGGTAGTGAATCACTGCAAGTCCAACAACTCCTGACACAACTGTGGCCACAATCGTCGCAAGCAACATCTCTTGATTTAAATCGCCAACAGTACTGACAAAAAGATACATCCCAGAAGCCAGCACTGCGGGGATCGCCAGCAAAAAGCTATATCTGGCTGCTGCTTGTCGGGTGTAACCAAGCAATAATCCGACGGTTATTGTTCCGCCCGATCGAGATACTCCAGGAACCAGCGCAAGTGCCTGGCCCAATCCAAACATGATGCCGTGCTTGTAGCTCAAGTTGGCAATAGTCTTTCGCTTTTTTCCAACCCAGTCGGCAATCCCAAGAAGTATTCCAAAACCAATCAATGTGTACGCGATAACCCACAAGCTTCGCACGTCATTTTCAATCAAGTCCCTAAACGCAAGACCAAGCAAAACAACAGGCAGCGTTCCAATTATGATCAGCCAACCAAGCTTGGTCTCGGATGTCATGACCGATTTTGGCTTAGCCACCCATCCAAACCAAGCGAGGACAATCTTCCGAATGTCTTTTGCGAAATAGGCAACTACTGCAATCTCTGTTCCAAGCTGAATTGTTGCTATAAAGGCAGTTAGCTCGGGTCTGGATAGATCTGATAATCCCATGAGTTGTTGAGCGATTTGAACATGTGCCGAAGAAGATATTGGCAAAAACTCTGTCAGGCCCTGAACCAACCCAAGTATTAGTGCTTCAAGAAAGCTCAATTATCTTCTTCTGGAATAGCGAATGGAAGAAACTCACCATACTCCTCGGAAAGCGCTTCGTCGTAATTGATGAATGCGTCCTCGAGGTTGTCATAAGCTCTCTCAACACTGGAATCCCCGTCACCGCGTCGGGCTGCCACAGCCTCGAAATGTTTCTCAAGCGCTGCAACTAGTTGCGTGAGTGCTATTCGTGGATCAGTAGCCATAACCCAAAACTACCTTCAATCCTCCGTGATGCCAAGTACCAGAAGAAGCATTGACCGTCCGTGATACCATCGCATCTGGTAAGTCCGGGTGGCGGAATGGTAGACGCGCTAGCTTGAGGTGTTAGTCCTCGCAAGGGGGTGGGGGTTCGAGTCCCCCCTCGGACACTGTCGATTGTGACAGTGTGACCTTCCACATAGGAGCTGTGAAAGCCTTTGACAAACACTCACATCGGCCTATTTCGCCATGGTCAAACCGACTGGAACATCAAAATGCTTCTCCAAGGCGTGACCGACGTTCCGATGAACTCAACTGGAATAGAACAAGTAAGAACTGCAGCTAGAGCAATTAATGGAAACGAATGGGATCTCATCCTCACCTCCCCACTAGGAAGAGCCCGTCAAACGGCTGAGATCATTGCGGAGCAACTTGGGTTCCAGGAGGTCCATCAGCAAGATCTGCTTATAGAGCGCTCCTTTGGCGAAGCCGAAGGATTGGCGTACGAAGAGTGGAAGTCAAAGTACTCAAATCTAGATGAACTTCCAGGAGGCGAATCGAAATCCGAGCTTCTAGCAAGGTCCAAACTTCTAATGGACACATTTGCCGACTCTCATCCAGGAAACCGAATTCTTGCTATATCTCACGGTGCACTAATCCGAACCGTTCTGACTATCGCAAGTGATAATCAACTACCGCGCGATGGCGAAAGACTGGGCAATGCTTCGCTAAATGTAGTCTCACACCAAGATTCTTACTGGTCTGTAACCAAGTACGACTTGGACCCGCTTAGTCCCTAAGGCCCTGAATTAAGAGATTCAGCTTTCCGGCCGAATCGTCCCAGCTAAATGCCTTTGCTCGTTCCAAGCTTCTCTTACTTGCCTTTTGCCAGGAACCAATTTCTTCCAAGCTCTTGATCGCTAACGCAAACTCAATTGGACTTTCAGGATCAAAAAAGTGTGCAGCTTCGGAGGCTACCTCCCTAAAGATTGGGATGTCAGAAAGCACCACTGGTATTGATCTAGACATAGCCTCGATTACTGGAATTCCGAAACCCTCATCTTTAGAAGCGGTCACGAGCGCAAAACTATCATCAATAATCTCGCTGTACTTTGCTTCCGAGATCCCGTTCACAAATACGATTCGAGAACGAGAATCTTTGCCTGCACTTGCAAGGAGTTGCTCTCGACGCTTTGGATCTACCTTGCTGCAAAGAGTAAGCGTGAACTCAGGAAGATCTTCCATACCTTTGATAAGTAGCTCGACATTCTTATAGGGCATGAAACTGCCCATGTAGACAAGATTCTTTGTCTTGGGCCCTATCTTTGAAGAGCCCACGATAGGCATGCTCGAAGCGTTGTATACCACTGTCACGGGCCTACGAGTAAGCCGATACATCTCAATCAAAGATTTAGTGGTCTCGGAGATCGTGACGACGGCATCTGCCCAATTTAGAAGAAGCCGAACCGGTGCAAAGCTCAAGTGGAACAATCGCCACGCTAGCTTTATCGGCCAGGCAAGGAAAACTGGAGGTTTTCGGTGCTTGTAGTAAATCAGATCATGAAGAGTGAGAATCAGCCTGTACTTCTTACCGAAGGAGCCCATGGTTTGCATGGGAGAGAAAACGATACTTGCACCCTGCTTGTTCAGCCGTCGTGGTAAAAACAGCTCAAGCAAAGGATTCTTTGGATCATTAGCAAGGAAATATTCGGCTTCTCGGGGCAGTTCTTTAAGCTGCTGGATGTCAGAGATTATTGCTGTCACAGATTCTATTTTTGAAAGTGATTTGAATAGTTCGCTAGAGAATCGGGAAATTCCATCATGGTGATCTACCCGAATGAATCT
>WLDW01000056.1 GCA_009704605.1 Actinomycetota bacterium | reverse complement strand
AGTCCTTGGGGTAACCCACCTCGATCAGACTCAAACCCTTGGCCGCAACCACCTTTAGCGACCCAGCTCTGGATCCTGATTTCAGTCGTTTTTGGACGTCTAAAACGGATGCTCGACCCCTGCCAACGGCAACTAGAGCTCCAACTATGGAGCGGACCATGTTGTGACAGAAGGCGTCGCCTTTAAGTTCGATCTCGATAATGCGACCCTTGCTTTGGTTGCGAGCGATATTGATTGATCGAAGCCTTCGAATCGTGGTTGCACCAGCTCGCGGCTTACAAAACCCCCCAAAGTCATGAAGGCCTATCAAGACCTTGGCTGCCTGCTTCATCAGCTTTAGATCAAGCTCTGGCTTGACCTCCAATACGTATCTAATATCCAGTGGGTCAACAAAGCAGTTCTTGTCGGCGACTCTGTAGCGATACTTCCTAAAGGTTGCTGAGTATCTTGCATCGAATCCTTCGGGTGCAACATCAAAGCTAAAAACCCGAATGTCTTTTGGTAGCGCCGTATTTACCCGCCCGGCAATATCTGGATTTCTTCCGATGCGCTTTAGTTGATTTGGGGTCAAATCAAGGTGAGCCACCTGATGCTGAGCGTGAACCCCGGCATCGGTTCGACCAGCAATACGAAGCTTAAAGTCATTGTCATCTTTTCCAAAGATGACCGCAATTGCCTTTACTAGTTCTGCCTGAACAGTTCGAAGGCCAGGCTGTTTGGCAAAGCCACTAAAGTCTGTGCCGTCGTAGCCAAAGTCGATCCGGTAACGACAAAACCCGTCGACCGGCAGGTCAACGGGTTTAGTCATTTCTAAGAACTACTTGCTCTCTTCTTCAGAAGCTGGTGCTTCTTCGGCAGGAGCTTCGGCAGCTGGCTCTTCGACAGCAGCCTCTGCGGCTGCAGCTTCTTCGGCAGGAGCTTCAACAACTGCTTCCGCAGCTGCAGTTTCCACTGCTGCTACTTCTTCAATTGGAGTCTCAGCTACTACTTCTTCTGCAACAACCTCAGCCTTTGGAGCTGCCTTCACTGCATTTTCAAGCTTTGGCTTCTTGTTCATCTTCTTGGGTGACACTGGGTCAAGCACCAATTCGATTACTGCCATAGGAGCGTTGTCGCCCTTACGGAAACCAAGCTTGGTGATACGGGTGTATCCACCCTGACGCTCAGCTACCTGAGGTGCGATGTTTACAAACAGCTCGTGAACTACGTTCTTGTCAGTGATTGACTGCATAACGCGTCTGCGAGAATGTAGGTCGCCACGCTTTGCGAAGGTTACTAGTCGCTCAGCAACTGGACGAAGACGCTTTGCCTTGACCTCGGTTGTGGTGACAGATTTGTTGATGAACAGCGAGCGAGCCATGTTGGCAAGCAACATTCTCTCGTGAGCTGGTCCGCCACCTAGACGTGGGCCCTTGGTTGGGGTAGGCATTTTGTTTCTCCTCTAGTATTTCTGAAAAACCAGACCTAAGCCCGGTCGTCCTCTTCGTAAGTAGAGCTGAAGTAAGCAGCGTCAAAGCCAGGTGCTGACTCTTTCAGGCTCAGTCCCATGGAAACCAACTTGTCGCGGACTTCGTCCACAGACTTGGATCCGAAGTTTCTGATGTTGATTAGCTGCTCTTCGGTTAGACCGATTAGCTCGCTAACGGTGTTGATTCCCTCGCGCTTTAGGCAGTTGTAAGAACGAACGGTTAGGTCTAGTTCCTCAATTGGCAAAGCTAGCTCTGGGGACAAAGTTGCCTCAACCGGAGCTGGGCCAATCTCAATACCTTCAGCAGCTTCGTTTAGCTCACGCGCTAGACCGAATAGCTCAACCAGGGTTGATCCAGCCGATGCAACAGCGTCTCTAGGTGACATTGAGTTCTTGGTCTCAACGTCAACGATTAGCTTGTCGAAGTTGGTGAACTCACCGGCACGAGTCGCCTCCACGCGGTAAGAGACCTTTAGAACTGGAGAGTAAATCGAGTCGATTGGGATTACTCCAGGGTCAGAGTCTGGGTTGCGGTTCTGCGAAGCCTGAACGTAGCCACGGCCGCGCTCAATGATTAGCTCAACCTCGAACTTGCCTTTGCCAGTCAATGTTGCAATTACTAGCTCTGGGTTGTGAATCTCAACACCGGCAGGTACCTGGATGTCGGCAGCTGTAACAGGACCAGTGGTCTGCTTCTTTAGGTGAGCAACAACCGGAGCGTCGTTCTCGGAAGAGACAACTAGTTCCTTGATGTTCAAGATGATCTCAGTGACGTCTTCTTTAACCGAGTCAACAGTTGAGAATTCATGGCTAACGCCATCAATTCGGATGTTGGTCACGGCTGCTCCTGGAATTGAGGAGAGCAGGGTGCGACGCAGTGAGTTACCTAGGGTGTAACCGAAACCTGGCTCAAGTGGCTCAAGAGAAAACCTAGAGCGGTTCGGAGAAGTTACTTCTTCGTTTAGTGATGGGCGCTGTGCAATTAGCACTTTGGTTCCTTTCAGCTGAGCATCCGCTATTTGATACTCATTTGTTGGGGCTGCCAAGTGGCCACTTGGCAGTTTGTTGCTTGAAACTAAATCTTGTCGTTAGACGCGACGACGCTTTGGTGGGCGGCAACCGTTGTGAGCCTGTGGGGTCACATCAGAAATTGATCCAACCTCTAGGCCGGCTGCCTGTAGGGAACGGATTGCAGTCTCGCGACCAGATCCTGGACCCTTCACAAAAACATCGACTTTTTTCAGTCCGTGCTCTTGAGCCTTCTTCGCTGCACTCTCAGCTGCAAGCTGAGCTGCGAACGGAGTTGACTTACGAGAACCCTTGTAGCCAACATCACCTGATGAAGACCAAGAAATAACGGCACCGGATGGATCGGTGATGGAAATGATTGTGTTGTTGAAGGTCGACTTGATGTGTGCCTGACCAACTGCCACGTTCTTTTTTTCCTTACGACGAGGCTTACGTGCGGCACCCTTCGCGACTGTCTTAGCCGTTGTCTTCGCTGCGGTCTTAGCTGCTGCCATGATTTTCTCCTAAATCCTTCGGAGCCCGCCTTAGCGAGCTACCTTCTTCTTGCCGGCTACGGTGCGCTTTGGTCCCTTGCGGGTACGAGCGTTGGTCTTAGTTCTCTGTCCGTGAACTGGAAGTCCCTTACGGTGACGCACTCCCTGGTAGCTACCGATCTCAACCTTGCGACGGATGTCCGCTGCAACGTCACGACGTAGCTCTCCTTCAACTTTGAAGTTTCCTTCGATGTGGTCACGAAGTGCCACTAGCTGGTCGTCAGAAAGATCCTTGACTCGGATGTTCTTATCGATCTTGGTCTCTTCGAGGGTTTTGACCGCTCGGGTAGGACCGATTCCGTAGATGTAAGTTAGGGCGATTTCAACACGCTTGTCGCGTGGAATATCAACACCGGCAATTCTTGCCATTTGGATTACTCCTGTTTGTTAGAAGGTCTGTAGCAATACCACCCCGATCAAATCGGGCTCCGGCCTTCTCCAGAGGTTAGGTGATAAATCACCTCGGTACTGCTATTGGATATTTAGTTGTAAGTGCTAGCCCTGACGCTGTTTGTGACGAGGGTTGTCGCAGATGATCATGACGCGACCGTGGCGACGAATAACCTTGCACTTGTCGCAGATCTTCTTGACGCTTGGGTTTACCTTCATGTCTCTTACTTCTTTTAGGGGTTTTGTTTTACTAAAACCGATTTACTTGTAGCGATAAATGATTCGACCTCTGGTGAGGTCGTAAGTGCTTAGCTCAACAATTACTTTGTCTTCGGGCAAAATGCGAATGTAATGCTGACGCATTTTTCCTGAAATGTGTGCCAATACTTTGTGGCCGTTAGTCAACTCAACTCTGAACATTGCGTTCGGGAGTGCTTCAACAACAGACCCCTCGATCTCAATGACACCGTCTTTGTTGGCCATAGCCTCACTTATCTTCTTGTTTTTTAGGCATCAAAAAACCAATCCAAAAAACGGGATTTCGCCTTTTTGAGCGCCGAAGCTCTAGCCTAGGCTAAATCACTGGCAAAGGGAAATTAAATTCCTAGCCCTCAAGGCCACCAAAGGGCACCCCTAGGCTCTCCAGCCTTGATTTTCCGCCATCTAGAGCGGTCAAAACCCAGACCCCGGTCTCAGTGACCGCTACCGAGTGCTCCCAGTGGGAGGCATCCGAGGAGTCCTTGCTCACTACGGTCCAACCATCGGCCAAAACCTTGGTTTTATTGGATCCTGCGGTAACCATCGGCTCAATTGCAACAACTAGCCCTGGAGTCACTTTTGGGCCCAGCAGCTTGGTGCGGAAGTTATAAACCGGTGGCTCCTCGTGCATCGATCGACCAATACCGTGACCAACGTAATCTTCCAAAATGCCATATTTGCCATTGGCTTCGATGTAATCCTCGATGGCAGCTCCCACTTCACCCAAGCGTTCCGCTTTGGCTAAAGCAGCAATGCCCGCCCAAAGTGATCCGTCGGTTGCGGAAGACAGCGCACGTCTTGCTCGAACTAAATCAGTATCAGGGACCTGGCCTGATTGATCAGGCACGATTATGGTGATTGCGCTATCGCCATTCCAACCATCAATCTCTGCACCGCAATCCACCGAAAGTATGTCTCCTGCTTCGAGAATTCTCTCGGGGGCAGGAATGCCGTGTACCACCTCGTGATTGACCGATGCACAGATGGTGTGGTTGTAGCCAGCTACCAGCTGGAAGTTTGAATGGGCTCCGAAGGACTCAATAGTTTCGTTTGCAATCCGATCAAGTTCCAGTGTAGATACTCCAGCAACACAAGCGCTCTTCACTGCCTCAAGCGCTTTGGCAGTTATGAGTCCAGCTTTACGCATGGCAATTAGTTGCTGCGGGGTTTTTAGTTCGAAATCGGAACGGGACATGATGTTCCCCTGCTAGTTCTTATTTTTGGAATCGAGTGCTTCGGTGATTCTTCGAGTCACGTCAGCAATTTCTCCAAGGCCGTCAACTTTTACTAATAGTCCGCGCGATTCGTAGACGCTAATTAGTGGCGCAGTTTGCTCTTCGTAAACATGCAGTCTGTTACGCAAGACATCTTCGGTGTCATCTGATCTACCCTGGTCAATTGCTCTTTTGGCAAGACGTCTAACAACCTCGTCGGTGTCTGCGGTTAGCTGCACCACTGCATCGAGCTTGGATTTGGTCTCAGTCAGAATTGAGTCAAGTTCTTGAACTTGATCTGCCGTTCTTGGATATCCATCAAGCAGAAAACCATTCACGCAGTCTGGGTTTTGTAGCCTGTCGCGAACTAGTTTGTTGGTTAGCTCGTCTGGAACATACTCGCCGCTATCCATATAGGACTTAGCTTCGATACCAAGTGGTGTTTGGTTCTTTACGTTTTCGCGAAAGATGTCACCGGTTGAAATAGCAGGGATGCCAAAGACTTCAGAGAGTTTTGAAGCCTGCGTTCCCTTGCCGGCTCCCGGGGGGCCGATCAAGAGAAGCTTCATCATTTCAGAAGACCTTCGTAGTTGCGCTGCTGCATCTGAGCGCTGATTTGCTTTACGGTCTCAAGACCAACACCAACGATGATCAAAATGGAAGTTCCACCGAATGGGAAGTTCTGGTTTGCTCCAATAAGCGAGAAGGCAACCAGTGGAATTAGAGCAATCAAACCTAGGTAAATCGAACCTGGGAAAGTAACTCTGGAAAGCACGTACTCAAGGAATTCGGTGGTTGGTCTTCCGGCACGAATACCAGGAATAAAGCCACCATACTTTTTCATGTTGTCGCTTACTTCTTCTGGGTTGAAAGTAATTGCGACATAGAAGTATGTGAATCCGATAATTAGTAAGAAGTAAAGCGCCATGTATAGCGGGTGATCACCTTGAGTTAGGTAGTTTGAAACCCACTCAACCCACGGAGCCACTCTTCCTTCAGCATCTGGCTGGTTGAACTGTGCAATTAGAGCGGGAAGGTACAACAAGCTGGAAGCAAAGATAACTGGGATAACGCCAGCCAGGTTTACCTTGATGGGGATATAAGTTGACTGGCCACCGTAAGTTCGTCTTCCAACCATGCGCT
>WLDW01000055.1 GCA_009704605.1 Actinomycetota bacterium | reverse complement strand
TCTGGGACCGTAACTGCAAAAGAGGTATCCGCGTTGGGACCGGTGTTCCCCGCTAGATCCACAACCGAGTTGGCAACAATCGTGAAGGAGAAACTTGAACCCTCACAGCCACTTAGTGTTGCGAGCCAAAGTTGATCACTGCTAGCAGTAACAGAGTCAACCTGACAAGCACTGTTAGAGCTTGTGAAGCCATAGTTATCGGCTTGGGGTGGCAGCACCGGCTCAGAAATTGGAATTATCAATTCTGAATTCTCTTGTGTGATGTCCGATACCGCTGGCGCCGTTCGATCTACAGTAACCATATTTGAACTCTGAGTTATCTCAGGCCCTGAGTAACTTTGTTCGGCTATTGAGTTAGCAGGAATGGAGATACCTACCTCGCCTTCCAGGCAATCTGTAACTGTGTAAACGAGAGAGGTTCCGCTACCACTTAGTGTTCCAGGTTGACAGGTACCAGGATCGCCAATTAGCTCAATGATGTTTGCCGAAAAGCCTGGGAATGGATCACTTAGCTGTATTTGAAAATCAATAGATGAAGCGTTGGTTAGTGGGGTTTGCGCACCAATCGATTGAAATAGCGGAACCAGTTGGTACTCAATCATCACCATTCCATGGCCACTTTTTACCCCAGTGAAGTGGGTGATGTTTGATGTGTAGAGCGTATCAGCAAAAGAAGATCCGCCTCCGCCAGCTCCAGCGTCGTTGCCGGAACTGTCGGTGTCAGAACCGCCACCGCCTCCACCGTAGTAGCCTCCACCGCCGCCGCCTCCTCCATAAAGATTGCTGGAACCACCGGTTCCACCGGTAAGTAGTGAACCCGCTGAACCTGAAGTACCTGTTCCGTTTGCAAGCCCGCCGCTTCCGCCAGAAGTTTGTGAACCTCCACCGCCACCTTTTGCCTGGCCATCTTTTCCAGCCGCTGCGATTAGACCGCCGCCTGGACTAGGTGTGAGGGTGATTCCAGCGCCGCGGCCACCTCCACCACCAGCTACCACGATTCTCGATTCGACGTCGGCGCCTAAGCGGATATCACTTGAGCCACCGCCGGATCCTTCATTGTTGGAACCCGATCCAGCTTGGCCACCACCATTGAAACCACCGGCCGCCGATTGCCCAGTGATTCCAGCTCCCGCTACCGCGATATACAAAGTGGAAGGGATCTGGGTCAAAGTTCCGGTTACCCGACCACCCTGGCCACCACTTTTTCCACCCTGACCACCAGAAATCTGAAACGTCATGTTGCGCGCATTGATCGGAGGGTTCCACTGCTGTAGACCACCGGTGTGAGAAAACCAAATTGTGCAGTTTTGCTCGTAGCAACTTTCTACATAGCTTGCACTCGCTGGTATCGCACCAAGTGTTGCTGTTGCCATTCCAATTGCCAAGATGCCTGCAGTTATCGAAGAGTATTTGAATTTTTTCATCCCGCAAATGTAGAACCCCTGACCGAAATTGGTCAGGGGTTTTACACAATGTGGATTACTTCAGACGCTGTTGCAAGTTTTCTGCTAGCGACTGCATGAACTCTTCTGTGGTTTGGTAGCTCTGGTTCGGACCAACCAGTGCTGCAAGATCCTTCGTCATTTTTCCAGACTCAACAGTCTTGATAACAACATCTTCTAGGGTCTCGGCAAATTTCTGAACCTCTGGAGTTCCATCCAAAGTTGCACGGTGCATCAGACCCCTGGTCCAGGCGTAGATAGAAGCAATCGGGTTAGTTGATGTCTTCTGACCAGCCTGGTGCTGGCGGTAGTGACGCGTTACCGTTCCATGAGCTGCTTCAGCAAGGGCTGTCTTTGCATCTGGGGTAGTAAGAACAGAGGTCATAAGACCAAGAGAACCAAAACCCTGAGCCACGGTGTCAGACTGAACATCGCCGTCGTAGTTCTTGCAGGCCCAGACGTAGCCACCTTCCCACTTCAAAGAAGCCGCCACCATGTCATCGATTAGACGATGCTCGTAGGTGATGCCTGCTGCCTTGAACCTGTCTGCGTACTCGGCGTCAAATACTTCCTGGAAAGCGTCTTTGAAGGCGCCATCGTAGGCTTTCAAAATGGTGTTCTTGGTGGATAGGTAAACCGGGTAGTTCCTAGCCAATCCGTAGTTGAACGAGGCTCTCGCGAAGTCACGAATTGAGTCCATGTAGTTATACATACCCATCGCGACACCACCGGAAGCTGGGTAATCTGCGATAGTCCAGGTCTGGGCTTCACCGGATTCAGGTGTGTAAGTCATGGTGACAGTTCCCTTGCCCGGGATCTTTACATCGGTTGCTTTGTACTGATCTCCGTGGGCGTGACGACCAATGACAATCGGCTTAGTCCAACCAGGAACCAGTCTTGGGACGTTAGAGATAATAATCGGCTCTCTGAAAACAACTCCGTCAAGAATGTTTCGGATAGTTCCGTTTGGAGACTTCCACATCTTTTTGAGACCAAACTCTTTTACTCGGGCTTCATCGGGTGTGATCGTCGCACACTTAACTCCAACACCGTGCTTCTTTATGGCGTGAGCGGCATCGATGGTCACTTGGTCATCAGTTGCGTCACGATTTTCAATGGAAAGATCGAAGTAATCTAGCTCGATATCCAAGAAGGGAAGGATAAGTGAATCTTTGATGTTTTGCCAAATGATACGAGTCATCTCGTCGCCATCTAAATCGACTACCTTGCCAACAACCTTGATCTTTTCCATTGATTACTCTTTCTTTTTATGAGCCCTAAAGCTCTTCTAGACTACCGAAATCTTGAAAAGTCTTTCCCCTGCTAAACCAGAGAGTCCCGCCATGCCTTGTGCATTTTGGAGAATTTTCCAGAGCCGGAAATCAAATTCTTTGGAGAGTCGTCTTCAATGACTCTTCCCTTCTCCATAACCAGAACTCGATCCGCAATTGAAACCGTCGATAAGCGGTGGGCAATGATGATTGCGGTTCGATCTGCCAGCAGGGTTTTGAGTCCATGCTGAACTAGTCGCTCTGAAGGAATGTCTAGGGAGCTCGTCGCTTCATCCAGAATCAACACAGCGGGGTTTGCGATAAATGCTCTTGCAAAGGAAATCAACTGCCTTTGGCCAGCACTTACGCGACCACCACGCTTATTGACATCGGTGGAATACCCTTCTGGCAAAGCAAGGATGAATTCGTGGGCTCCAACAGCTTTGGCTGCATGTTCAATCTCTTCGGGGGTAGCATCTGGCTTACCAAGAGCGATGTTGTCAGCAACCGATCCAGAGAACAGGTATGCCTCCTGGGTGACCATTACTACTGATCTTCTTAGGTCTTTGGCTGACAAATCGCGGACGTCAATACCATCTAGGGTTAGCTTTCCAGAAGTTGGATCATAGAATCTCGAAATCAGCTTGGCGATTGTCGACTTGCCCGCGCCGGTAGTTCCAACCAAAGCAATAGTTTGACCGGCTGGAACAGTCAATGAGAACTCGGGTATTACTTCAACACCGTTTGAGTAGTGAAAACCTACCTTGTCAAAGACAATTTCACCCTTGGCGTTTGCTAGCGCTACTGGTTTCTGCGCCTCAGGAACTGATGCTTGCTCTTCTAGGACACCTGAGATTTTCTCCAGCGCAGAGTTAGCAGATTGGTACGAGTTATAGAACATCGCAAGATCTTCCATGGGGTCGTAGAACCTTCTTGCGTACAAGATTGCTGCAATCAAAACTCCCAGCCCCAAAGAGCCCTCTAGAACGCGAACACCGCCCCAAAGCAAAATAATTGCAACAGAGATGTTTCCAATCATGATTAGAGCCGGGTCAAAGATTCCAAAGAGTTGAATCACCTTGGCGTTGATGTGCCTGTACTTCTCGACCAAGGTTTCATACTCACCCTGGTTTCTTTTCTCTTTGCGGAATGCCTTCACGGCACGAATGCCGGTCATGGTTTCCACGAAGTAAACGATCAACTTGGCCGACGAAACTCTTGACTCACGGAACATCAATTTGGAGTTGACCTGGAACCATCTGGTCAGAAAATACAAGGGAACCCAGCTAATAGCCAGAATTGCAAAACTTGGAAGATCAAGAAAGACCAGCGCAGTAGCGGTGAAAAGCATGTACAAAATTCCAACAATCATCTCGTTGCCGCCGGTATCCAACAGCTCCTTGATGGAATCCAAATCGCTGGTCTGGCGTGAAATGACCCTTCCGGACGTGTACTTCTCGTGAAACTCCAAGGAAAGCTTCTGAGTGTGAACAAATATGCGCTGCCTTAGATTCAACAAGACATCTTGGCTTAGCTTGGCCGCGTACCTTAGGAACCAGCTAATAAGTGAGGCTGTGGCCACTGCTGCAAATAGGTAGCCGCCAACGACTAGAAATAGCGGTGTGGTGTCCGCCTTTAGTGCAGCCGGCAGTGCCCAGTCAATGCTGAGTGCGATTAGAGCAGGTCCTGCGACTCGAAGAGCTTGAGACAAGATGACAATCAAAAGACTTAGAAGAAGTCTGCCGCGAACTGGGTAAATCAGTGAGAGCAAAAGCTTTCTGGAACGAAGCTTGACCTGCTGTGATTCTTCTTTGCTTAGCTGGATCTTGTCTTCACCAGCAACTCCTTGCATGCTCATTAGCTCACCTCGATTTGTTTACCGGCGGAATCGAGTGAAGAAATTACATATCGATAGTGGTCATTTGTTGCAAGGAGGTCACTGTGCTTACCAACGGCAACAATCTTGCCGTCTTGCATGAGTGCCACTCTGTCAGCAAGCTGAACAGTAGAAGGTCGATGAGCAACAATCAAAGCCGTTGTCTTTTTTAGAACTTTTCTAAGTGCCGCCTCGACAAGTGCTTCGGTATCAACATCCAATGCTGAGAGCGGATCATCAAGAACAAGTACCGCTGGCTTGGCAGCAACCGCTCTGGCAAGTGCAAGACGCTGACGCTGCCCTCCGGATAACGAAAGTCCCTCTTCACCGATTTTGGTGTCAAGACCTTCGGGTAACTCATACACAAAATCAGCCTGGGCAATCGAAAGCGCTTCTTTCAATTCATCTTCAGTGGAATCAGGTCTTCCAAGCAACACGTTGTCTCGAACCGATGCCGAAAACAAGGTTGCGTCTTCAAATGCCATTGCGATGTGTGAGCGAAGTTCAAATCGAGTTAATGCTCTGATGTCAACGCCATCAAGTTCTATAGATCCCGAAGAAACTTCATAGAGCCTGGTGGTGAGCGCTGTCAGGGTGCTCTTGCCACAACCGGTTATTCCAATTAGGGCTACTGACTCCCCCGGCTCCAGCACTAGGTCAACACCGCGCAAGATATCTGGCTGATCTGGCTTACTGTCTGGGTAGCGGAAGTGAACATTCTTGAATTCCAAGCGACCCTTTGGCGAACCAATGGTCTTGGCAACCTCTGGATCCTTGATAAGTACTGGCTCGTCGATAACCTCGAAAAAGCGCTGAATTGCGGTCTTGGCATCGAGCGTCATTGAAAGCAAGAATCCAATGGACTCGGTCGGCCAACGCAAAACAGTTGCAGTGGCAAAAAACGCCACCAGGCCACCGACTGTGAAGCTGCCTTCGGCAACTAGGAAGACTCCGACCAGCATGGATGCTGCTACTGCTGCCTCTGGAATCAACAACAGATAGACCCAGATGTTTGCAATCAGTCCGGCCTTTTTTAGCTCGGTGGATCTAAGGCCTTTCGCCTCGGCCGCAAACTTGCGAGCGGCATGATCGCCGCGACCAAAGGCTTTGAGCACCCGAATACCGTGCACTGACTCTTCAACCGAGGTTGCAAGGTCACCGGCTTGGTCCTGGGAGAGTCTTGCAACCTCGCCATACTTGGCCTCAAAGCGGTATCCCTGAATCCAGATTGGAATCGAGATCAAAAAGAAAATTAGACCCAACAGCCAATGGAAAGTAAACAGGATTGCAAGCCCAACAACAATTGTCAGTGCGTTAGCGAACAGTAGAACTACTCCAAAAGATAGCCAGCGACGAATCAAGCTCAGATCTTGGGTCGCTCTTGAAAGTAGCTGGCCTGAAGGCCAGCGATCGTGGAAGCTGACAGGAAGGTCTTGCAATTTCTTGTAAAGAGTAGAGCGCAGTCCTGCCTCTACAAATGTTCCTGGGGTAAGTACCAGC
>WLDW01000054.1 GCA_009704605.1 Actinomycetota bacterium | reverse complement strand
TTTGATCTGGCCCAAGCAGTCCTCACACCAAAATCACAAGCCCTGCTTATTTCAAGTCTTTCAAATTCAGAGATCAGTTCACTGCGGTCACTGCTAGCCCAAGAAAAAGTTTCCAAAGAGCAGGTTAGTTTTTTAGCTAGTGATCTTTTGGTTTGGAGTCCCCAAGAGCCAGTGGTTTACGACTGGCTCGCCGAGCGGTTAAGGGAAAACCCAAGAACTGCATCACTGCGAGTGGTGACCGAGCCAGTAAAGTCCCCCGATCAAGAATCAATCGATAGAGATTGTGGCATTCATGCCTTTGAAGCCATGCAGTCAATTACCGAATTGATTTTCAGCCTCGATCAGCATTTTGTTCGAGAAGTCTCTAAGGGCTCGATGGGTCTACCCGATGTGAAGCGGCTCTCTAGCCACCTCGGAAAATCCAAAGAGTACGTAAAAGCAATTCTTGAGTTGGCAAAAGTGTCTGGGATGGTAGCAATTTCGGAAAAACGCTTCCATCCAACAGACTTGGCAGATAACTGGATTAGCTCAGACTCAAAAACCCGCTGGCAAATCTTGGTAAACGCCTGGCTAGCTATCGTGGGAGCATCCGGATCAAAAGAATTAGCGCTTCAGCTTTCCCAAAATCCAACTAAGTCGCTGAACGAGCTAGTTGGATCTAGCTTCCCTCTTGTGAACTCTTCCGCCCAATCTCGAATCGGGCGGGTTGCTGAGCTTGCCGATGCCATTGGCATGTCAGTCAAAGGCTTTGCCGCGAGCTGGCTAGCCAGCGTTCTCGCTGGCAAGGTGACGGTTGCGACCAAGGCCCTAGAGCAAAGGCTTCCGGCTCAGCAGGAGCGCATCATTGTTCAGGCAGACCTGTCCATTATTGCCCCAGGGCCGCTAGCTAGCTCAATCGAAATTGAGCTTCGCAAGTTCACCGACACCGAAAACATTGGGCTAGCAACCGGATATCGGATTTCTCCGCTGAGCATAAGTTGTGGGCTGGAAGAGGGGCTGACCGAGAAACAGATTAGAGCTCTTTTGGAAAAGCTCTCAGGGGCGAGCCTGCCGCAACCGGTTGACTACCTTATTTCTGAAACTGCATCGAGGTTTGGTCGGCTCAAAATTTCAGCTACCAATACTGGATCGATTTTGGTTTCAACGGATGAGTTGTTAGCTACCCAAATTCTTATGGATTCTAAATTGAAAACCTTTGGACTTAGAAAATCCGAGGGTGCAATTGTTTCATCGCTTGAACCCGAGACTTTATATCACTCACTTAGAGAAAATGGCTACCTAGCTATTCGGGTCGATGAAAGTGGCAAGGTTATTGCGCCATCGGCTATTCACAAAAACAGTTCTCACACTGCATTGTTCCAAGACCAACTAACAAGACTTAGAAAACAAGATCTTGAAATATCAGACCAAGCTCCAGAATCAGATGTTGATAGAAAGATTCAGCTTGCATTGGCCTCGAAAAGTATCTTGCTTGTTGAAATTAACGCCAACGGTAAAGTTATGAACTTTGTCCTAGAGCCAATTGGTTTAGCAAATGGCAGATTGCGAGCCAGAGACCGCAAGGCTGACATCGAAAGAACACTTCCGGTGTCCGCAATTACCTCGATTGTGATTGGCTAGCTATGAGCGAAGGCCCGCTAATTGTTCAAAGCGATAAAACAGCACTACTAGAGGTCAATCACCCGGCGGCATCGGACGCCCGACATGATCTCGCAATCTTTGCTGAGCTAGAACGAGCTCCAGAGCACATTCACACCTACCGAATCACCAAGCTTGGTTTATGGAACGCTCGGGCCGCAGGCCACGACAGTGACTATGTCCTTGGAGTGCTAGATAAGTACGCCAAGTTCGCTATTCCCTCCTCGGTTCGAGTGGATATTCAAGAAACCATGGATCGCTACGGAAAACTGGTGATTCGAAGGGATCCTGAAGGTCAACTCCTTCTTACCTGCTCCTCCCCGGCTATTTTGCTGGAGGCTTCCAGAGGGGCAAAAATAGCTGCACTACTGGGATCTAGGCTCTCCGAGGACACCTTCGAGGTGCTGCCATTTGCCAGAGGGGCTCTCAAGCAAGAGCTCCTAAAGCTGGGCTGGCCGGCCGAAGATTTGGCTGGATACACCCCCGGCACCCCGCACGAGATTGCTCTTGCCGAAAACGGCTGGTCAATCCGCGACTACCAGAGCAACGCTGTCAGCAAGTTCTGGGAGGGTGGATCAGGTGTTGTGGTGCTGCCCTGCGGTGCGGGTAAAACCATCGTAGGAGCAGCCGCTATGGCCAAGGCAAAAACCAACACTTTGATTCTGGTTACCAACACCGTTGCCGCCAGGCAGTGGCGAGCAGAACTACTAAAGCGCACAACACTCACCGAAGAAGAAATCGGCGAATACTCGGGTTCTGTCAAACAAGTTAAGCCCGTTACGATTGCGAGTTATCAAATTCTCACCGCTAAGCGAAAAGGTGAGTATGCCCACCTCGAGTTACTAAACGCAAAGGATTGGGGACTTGTAATTTACGATGAGGTCCATTTACTTCCGGCTCCGATTTTTAAGATGACAGCAGACTTGCAAGCTCGAAGGAGATTAGGACTTACCGCAACGCTGGTTCGAGAAGATGGAAAAGAAGGCGACGTCTTTTCTTTGATTGGACCAAAGCGCTTTGATGCACCTTGGAAGGAAATTGAATCCGAAGGATACATCGCACCGGCGGAGTGTTTTGAAATTCGAGTTGATCTTCCAGAAGATGAAAGATTGAACTACGCAATTGCCGAACAAGATGAGCGCTATCGATTGGCTGCAACATCCAAAGTTAAGATTCCTGTCATCCAGAAACTGCTGCAGCGACATCTTGGCGAACCGACGCTAATCATTGGTCAGTACTTGGATCAAATAGACGAGGTAGCAACCTTGCTCGGTGTTCCTAAGATCACAGGTGAAACTCCAGTGAATGAAAGAGAGCGTCTGTTCCAAGCCTTCCGGGAAGGGTCAGAGCCCACCCTGGTAGTGTCCAAGGTGGCTAACTTCTCGGTTGACCTGCCAGAAGCCTCGGTAGCAATTCAAATCTCTGGCTCTTACGGGTCCAGGCAAGAAGAGGCTCAGCGACTGGGGAGGCTGCTTCGCCCCAAGGCCGATGGCCGAACCGCTTCGTTTTACACCCTGATTGCCAGGGACACAGTGGATCAGGACTTTGCTCAAAACCGCCAGCGCTTCCTAGCGGAGCAGGGCTATAGCTACAAAATCCTTGATGTATCAAGCATCTGAGGCACTCAACTAACTCTCAGGTTTCTTTCAGACAAAACTGAGACACTTGAGCCATGACAAAAACCCGAGTTCTAATAGTCGACGACGAACCAAACATCAGGGACTTGCTTGCCACCAGCCTGCGATTTGCCGGCTTCGATATTCAAACCGCCGCCAATGGCACCTCTGCAGTAGCGGCAGTTACCGCGTCAGAACCAGACATCATCTTGCTGGATGTAATGCTTCCAGATATGAACGGCTTCAGCGTTACCAAGAAGCTGCGTTCAGCCGGAATTCAAGCACCAATTCTTTTTCTAACCGCACGCGATGAAG
The DNA here is from genome assembly GCA_009704605.1 of Actinomycetota bacterium. GTDB lineage: Bacteria > Actinomycetota > Actinomycetes > Actinomycetales > Microbacteriaceae > Rhodoluna. Next base: position 2,570 of record WLDW01000054.1, on the reverse strand, counting down.
TTGAAGACAAGATCACCGGATTAACCGTCGGTGGCGATGACTATCTCACCAAGCCATTTAGCCTTGACGAAGTAGTTGCAAGAATTCAAGCAATTCTTCGGCGAACCAAATCTTCTGATGCGGAACCTGCGGTTATCGACGCTGGTCCAGTTGTCATAAACCAAGATGCTCATGAGGTCAGCGTTGAGGGAACACTAGTTGATCTTTCTCCAACCGAATACAAATTGCTTAGATTCTTGGTTATGAACGCGGATCGCGTTCTTACCAAAGCGCAGATTCTTGATCACGTTTGGGAGTATGACTTTAACGGCGACATGGGAATTGTTGAATCTTATGTTTCCTACCTACGCAAGAAGATTGATCCAATTAGCTCAAGATCGCTGATACAAACAAAACGCGGTGTTGGCTACATCTATAAGAAAAATGACTAATGCCATCAAAGCTTGCTACTGCCTGGGAAAAGGTTTCTCTAAGAAGTAAGCTAACCGGCCTATCCGTTGCAATTATTGGACTACTTCTTCTCGTTTCAAGTTTTGGAACTGTCTCGGTTTTGAGAGCTTACCTGCAGCAAAATACCGATAACTTACTATCTGCCACCGCATCAATTCTTGCCCAGCAAAACCCTGCTGAAATTGAGTCGCGACTAAACGCCAAGAGGCTGACGCTACCTAGGCTTCCAAGTGATTATTTGATTTCCGTGCTTGATGCTCGAGGCGAGACCATTTATCGCATCACGGCCACAGACGCTTCTGATCTAGAGCTTCCCGAGCTTGGGGTGCTTGATTTGGATGCTGTTTTCTTATCGGCTGGAGTGCCCTTTGATTTAGATGAGAATGGCACCTTGGGGGAAGTGACCATTGACGAGCATGACAGCTGGCGAGTTGTAGCCCAGCCATTTAGGGACTTTGATGGGTCCGTTGTTGTAGCCCTGCCCAACAGCACCAACCTTGAACTGCTTCGCCAATACCGGGCCATCGGTGGGGGTTTTGGTTTCTTGCTACTGGGTCTTAGTGGTCTCAGTATCTGGCTCACCATCGCCCAGGCCCTAAGACCGTTGCGAGAAGTTGAGCGAACGGCCAAGCTCGTTGCCTCTGGGGATCTTTCTCAAAGACTTATTGAGCGTCCCGGCAAAACCGAAATCGCGCGACTGAATAGAAGCTTGAACACCATGCTCGATTCTCTCGAGGATTCGGTTTCATCAAGAAACAAGACCTTGGGCCAGATGCGCCGCTTCGTTGCTGATGCTTCCCATGAACTTCGAACTCCCCTGGTTTCAGTTCGTGGTTATGCCGAGCTATACCGAAAGGGTGCTCTCAAGAAAAAGTCAGAAGTTCAAGAGGCGATGCAACGCATCGAATCTGAGGCAATTCGAATGTCTTCGCTAGTGGAGTCACTATTGACCTTGGCGCGATTAGATGAGAACCAGCAGTTGGAAGCCAAGAAGCTAGACATGATTGAGCTAGTGCAGTCGGTTCTTAAGAGTAGTTCCGCTACAGACAAGAAACTTAGCTTTTCGGTACTGACTCTCAGCGGAGCTAAGTTAGCAAAGAATGAAAAAATCTTTGCGGAAATTAACGAGAGTCAGATTCGACAGGTTCTAGTGAACCTAATTGAAAACGCCAAGCGCTTTAGTTCAAATAACTCTTCTATTGAAGTTGGTATTGGTCAAAAAACTGAGGATGAAGTAATCATCGAAGTAATTGACCATGGCGAGGGTATCCCAAAGCAACTAAGAGACAAGATCTTTGAACGCTTCTACCGGGCAGACAACTCTAGAAACCGCGAGACCGGGGGAACTGGTCTTGGGCTTGCCATCGTGAAAGAAATCGTGCTGCTACACAAGGGCCGCATTGAGGTTCGAGAAACCCCACAGGGTGGAGCTACCTTCCGGGTAAAGCTTCCCGCCAGACATAACTGGGTCTAGCAACTTTTACACAACTTTTCTTGACAGGACATATCTGCTGTGGATTCTGCCTAATCTAAGGCCCTAAGAAAGGGTCAAAATGGCGCAATTCCAAGTAGATAGCGAGCAGGTGCTCGCTGCCACCGGTCAGATCAATGCAACGATTTCCAGGGTTCAGGCGGAGGTTTCTTCTCTACACAACCAACTGCAAAGCCTGCAGGGTTCGTGGCGAGGAGCCGCAGCCGAATCATTTCAAGCTTTAGCTAATCGCTGGCGAACCACTGCAGGCGCAGTTGATACTCAGCTATCTGAGATTGGTGTTGCTCTTTCTTTCGCCGCTAATCAGTACCGGGAAATTGAGTTCGCCAACCAAAGGTTGTTTATGGGTTAGAAGCCCATTCCTTCGCCGCCACCTTGTGGCATTGCAGGGGTAGCAGGCTCTGGCTTCTCAGCAACTACCGCTTCGGTAGTTAGGAACAAGCCGGCAATCGATGCAGCATTTTGCAATGCTGAACGAGTTACCTTCACTGGGTCATTGATGCCAGCGGCAAGCATGTCAACATACTCTCCGGTTGCGGCGTTTAGACCGTGTCCTGAAGGTAGGTTCTCAACCTTGTCGGCAACAACGCCTGGCTCAAGTCCTGCGTTGATCGCAATCTGCTTCAAA
>WLDW01000053.1 GCA_009704605.1 Actinomycetota bacterium | reverse complement strand
ATCTCGTCAACTGGAGTTGGGTAGAGCTGTTCGATGCGAACAACAGCAATGCTTTTCTCGCCGCGCTTTTCAATCTCAGCCATTAGGTCCCAGTAAACCTTGCCGGAGCAAAGTATTACTCTGCGAACAGCAGCTTTATCTAGACCTTGCTGGTCTGGAATAACCGGCTGGAAAGAGCCTTGCGTGAAATCTTGCACGGAAGATGAAGCAGCTTTTAGTCGCAACATGGACTTCGGTGTGAAAACAATAAGTGGTCTTCTAGGCCTAGTGTAAGCCTGACGGCGAAGCAGGTGGAAGTGCGAAGCTGGAGTGCTGGGTTGAGCAACAGTCATATTGTTTTCCGCACACAACTGCAAGAATCTTTCGATTCGAGCGGAGGAGTGATCTGGCCCTTGTCCTTCGTAGCCGTGTGGCAGTAGCAAAACCAAGCTTGATGGCTGGTTCCACTTTTGCTCAGCAGAAGAAATGAATTCATCCACGATAGTTTGAGCTCCGTTTACGAAGTCACCAAACTGTGCTTCCCAAAGCACAAGTGCTTCCTTGTTTTCAATTGAGTAACCATACTCAAAGCCCATGGCGGCGTATTCGCTCAACAAAGAATCGTATATCCAAAACTTTGCCTGACCCTGCATCAAGTTACGAAGTGGAATCCATTCCTGGCCGTTCACTCGGTCGTGGAACACCGCGTGACGCTGAACGAAAGTTCCTCGCCTGGTGTCTTGACCTGCCATTCTTACCGGCACGCCTTCCATGACCAGTGAGCCGAGTGCAAGCAATTCTCCAAAGCCCCAGTCGATACCGCCTTCGCGGCTCATCTCTACTCGCTTGGTCAATAGCTGCTGAAGTTTGGGGTGAACCGTAAAGCCCGGAGGGGTGTTGTTGTGAGCATTTCCAATGAGCTCAACAACTTCTTTGCCTACAGCTGTGGCCTTTAGAAGTTCCGGAGCATCGCTAGCTGTTGTTCCGATACCAACTCTTCTTGGTATCAGTTCGATTGGAGCTGCCATGGCCTCGTGGACATCAACAAAGGCCTGCTCGAGACGCTGCTGGAAGTCTGAGTTTGCGGCCTCAAATTCACCCTTAGTTAGGTCACCGCGACCAACTAGAGATTCAAGGTACAAGGTTCTTACTGAGCGCTTGGCTTCAATCAGGTTGTACATCAGAGGCTGAGTCATCGAAGGATCGTCTCCCTCGTTGTGTCCTCTGCGTCGGTAGCAGATTAGGTCAATAACGACATCGTTTTTGAATTCCATGCGGTATTCAAATGCTAGTTTCGCTACGCGCACGACTGCCTCTGGATCGTCACCGTTCACGTGGAAAATCGGAGCCTGGATAGCTTTGGCAGAGTCGGTGGAGTAAACAGTGGATCTTGACTCTGAAGGTGGAGTGGTGAAACCAACTTGGTTGTTGATAACCAAGTGAATGGTTCCACCTGTTTTGTATCCGCGAAGCTGTGCCATGTTCAAAGTTTCTGGAACAACACCCTGTCCAGCAAATGCTGCGTCACCGTGAATCAATACTGGAATAACAGGGAACTCTCCCTTTGGAATGGCATTGAGCCTATCTAGCTTGGCGCGAACCACTCCTTCAAGAACTGGATTCACGGCTTCCAGGTGAGAAGGGTTTGCAGCGAGAGAGACTTTCACCTTGTTACCCTCTAAGCTTTCGAAAACACCTTCAGTACCCAAGTGGTACTTAACATCACCCGAACCCTGAACTGTTTTGGTGTCGGTGTTACCTTCAAACTCTTTGAAAACTTGACCGTAGGTTTTTCCAGCGATATTAGTTAGAACATTCAAGCGACCGCGGTGGGCCATACCAATGCAGACTTCATCGATAGCAGCATTAGCTGCTGACTGGAGAATCTCATCTAACGCAGCGATGGTGCTTTCGCCACCTTCGAGGCTGAAGCGCTTTTGTCCAACAAATTTGGTTTGGAGGAATGTCTCAAACGCTTCAGCTTCATTTAGCTTGCTTAGAATTCGAAGCTGCTCTTCACGGGTTGGCTTGGCGTAGGAAGTTTCCAATTTCTCCTGGAACCACTTGCGTTGAGCAGGTTCTTGGATGTGCATGTATTCAACACCGACTGTGCGGCAGTAGGAATCACGAAGGATCTTGAGGATATCTCGAAACTGCGCCTTCTGCTGGCCACTAAAGCCTGCAGTTCTAAAGGTGCGGTCTAGATCCCAAAGGCTTAGACCGTGGTTTAGAACATCGAGGTCTGGGTGGGTGCGCTGGCGGTATTCCAGTGGATCGGTGTCTGCCATCAGGTGGCCACGTACCCGGTAGGCGTTTATCAGCTCTTGGATTCGGGTAGCTTTTTCACGATCATCTAGACCATCTCGTTCAAAATCAGAAACCCAACGAACTGGTTCATAAGGAATACGAAGGTCAGCGAATATCTGGTCATAGAAACCTTCTTCGCCCAGCAACAATCCGTGAACTATTTTTAGGAACTCTCCGCTGCCAGCACCTTGTATGACACGGTGATCGTATGTGGAGGTAAGTGTGATGGTTTTGCTGATTCCAATCTTTGCAAGTTGAGCATCACTCATGCCCTGGAATTCTGCCGGGTAATCGAGTGCTCCAGCACCTACGATGCAGCCTTGATTCTTGGTGAGCCTCGGTACCGAATGCACTGTACCAATACCACCTGGGTTAGTAAGGGAAATGGTCGTTCCCTGAAAATCCACGGCAGTCAACGTGTTCAACCTTGCACGAGTAACTAGGTCTTCGTAAGCGGTCAAGAACTCAGCAAAGTTCAAACGCTGTGCACGCTTGATGTTTGGAACTAACAGCGCTCTGGTTCCATCTGGTTTTGGAATGTCGATCGCTAACCCAAAATTCACATTTGCTGGCTGAACCACAACAGGCTTTTCGTCCACTATGTCGTAGTAAACATTCTGGGAAGGGAACTTCTTGAGCGCCTGGATTATTGCAAAACCGATTATGTGGGTGAAGGAAATCTTTCCACCTCTGGTGCGAGAAAGGTGAGAGTTGATAACCAGGCGGTTATCAATCATCAGCTTTGCAGGCAAAGTTCTAACGCTTGTTGCGGTTGGAACCTGAAGCGAAAGATCCATGTTGGTGGCGATAGTTTTTGCCATGCCTTTTAGTGGTGAAACTACATCTTGCTCCTGATCGGCAGAGCCTTCGGCGACGATTTTTATTGACTCGGTAACAGGAGCTTGAGCGGGGATTGGCTGAGGCTTGGCCTCGATGCGAGTGGTCTTGGCAACTACCGGAATGGAAGATGTAGCGTCAGAAACTTGCTGGGAAGTTACTACCGGCTCGGAGGCAATGGGAGCTACCGGCGCTGAAGCTTCGGAGGGTTTGTAGTTTTCAAGAAGGGGCCACCATTCTTTGTCTACAGAGTCGGGATTTTGACGATATTTTTGGTACATTTCGTCGACTAACCACGAGTTTGCTCCGTAGTCGTCTTGCAATCCTTCACCGGACACAGAAATAACTCCCTATTTTTGTTGGCTTGAATGACAGCTATATCTTACGCTCTCAAAAGCTCTCGAGACGAGGCGGTAAGAAGGGGTAGCTTCGGCCTAGGCCGGCCACTTACCTCTGGAATACTGCTCTGGCCACTGCACTTCAGCGCCTAATTCGGCTGCTGCTCTAAGTGGCCAATATGGGTCTCTCAGGGAAGCCCTAGCTATCAAAATCACATCGACTTTTCCTGATTGCAAAATCTCTTCGGCTTGGTGAGCATCTGTGATCTGACCTACTGCGCTGACTGGCTCTGAAATTTGATCTGCAACATACTCAGCGAGTGGCACCTGGTAACCAGGTCCCGATGGAATCTTTACACCGGTAACGATTCCGCCACTGGAAACATCAATTAGATCTACTCCTGCTTTTGTTGCCCAACCAGACACCGTTGCGGTTTGCTCTTGGTCCCAGCCACCCTCGGCGTAATCGGTTGCCGAGAGCCTCAGGAAAACAGGCATTGTTTCTGGAACTGAGTTTCTGATCGAGGAGATAACTTCCATTAGCATGCGTGCACGATTTTCAAGCGACCCACCGTATTCATCATCACGGTCGTTACTTAGCGGAGAAAGAAATTGATGCAAAAGGTATCCGTGCGCACCGTGAATCTCTACGGCATCAAAACCTGCTTCTACCGAACGCTTAGCTGCCTGCCCAAACGCCTCAACTAGGTTTCCAATTTCTGCAACATTAAGTTTTCTTGGAGCAGCGTAATCTCCGAAGGCTTGATTAGTTGAAGAAACAGTTTCCCAACCGCCCTCAGCCAGTGAGATTGATCCAACACCGGAGGCTTCACGATGGTTAGACGCCTTGCGTCCAGCGTGCGCTAACTGCATAGCCATCTTGGCTCCATGGCTGTGAGCTAGATCAACAATCTTCTTCCAAGCTTTAGCTTGCTCGTCGTTCCAGATTCCGGTGCACCAAGGAGTGATTCTTCCTTCGGGGGTTACTCCAGATGCTTCGACGATTATCAGACCAGCGCCACCTATTGCTCTTGAAACCAGATGCACTTCATGCCAACTACCAGGAACCCCATCTTTGTTCTCGCAGGAGTACTGGCACATCGGGGAAATCCAGATTCGGTTTTTGACCTCTAGGTCACGAAGTTTTATTGATTCAAAGAGCTTTGGCACTTAGGTTCCTTCTTTCAATCAACAGCGTACCCAGCGCGGTAAAGAGCCCCAGCACTACTCCAAGCCCCAGGGCAATGTTTAGTGGAACAACTATTGTCAAAAACCCAATGATGGCTGGCCCTGAGAGAATTCCCGCGTAGGCGATTCCAACCACCTTGGCCATGTTCCTTCCAGCGTGAGATTCTTCTCCAACTTCGGCAGAGTAAGCAAATAGCTGCGGCACCACACCTGCGATTCCAACTCCTGCAATTAGCCATCCCAGAAGTGCAACCGGAGATGAGGTAGAAATCACGACAAGGCTAGTTCCAACGGCGGAAACCAGCGATCCATAGCGAATTAAAAAATACGACCGCGAATCGCAACCAACTTGTCAATCACCAATCTGGTAATTCCCATTGCTCCAGCAAACACCGCAAGAGCAAGTGAAGCAAAGGCTTCTGTAGTTCCTAGAATTCTTGCGTGGTGCAGCGCAGACCAGTCAACACCAGTTCCTTCCGCAATGGCAGCTGCACCGGCCATTGCCCCAAGGAAGAGAACATATCCAAGAACTTTTCGGTTTTGCGTGTTTGCAGCTTGAAGTTCTTGCTTCTTCGCTTTATTGCCCACGTGATTGGATTTATTAGCGCGCTGTTGATTCGGCTGATCAGGTAGCAACCAGCCACGCATTGAAACGGCAACAATCAGTGTCGCAACTCCAGCGATTGCAAGTGTCACTGGCATTTCAAAGTTGCTTGCTAGAGCGAGCCCACCTAGCGTGGCGCCAATAAGGCCACCGAAAGACCACATCGCGTGAAATGCAGAGAAAATTGGTCTTCCATAAGCTTTTTCAACTTCGACGGCGTGCGCGTTCATAGAGATATCTGTTGAGCCAATACCAAAGCCCAAACCAAAAAGCGAAAGCCCCAGGAGAATCTCATTGGTAGCAAATCCTGGAAAGAAGAGCATTACTGCCATAAACACAGCGGCGGTGAAAGTAGCAGTTCTGGAACCGACTCGATCGATAAACTGCCCAACGATCAAACTCGCTGACAATGCTCCCGCGCCGAGAACAAGAAGCAATGCGCCGATCGTCGAGTGAGGGATATCCAGCTTGTTTTCCACATATGGAATATGGACAGCCCAGAAAGTCATCGAAGATCCAGCAATCGTGAAGTAGGCAAAGACTGCAAACCGTGCCTTCTGCAGACTTGTCATGATGCCCCTTCATAGGCCTTAGGCCAACTACACCTATCTTAGATAGCCTGTCAGGCATGGGAACCAGCGTGAATCAGGTCGCAGTTTTGAGAACGAGCTCATTGGTGGCTGCCTCTTTTCTAGTGCACCTTTGGGCACTGACTGCCAGCAAGCTTTTTCCAGACGCCATCTCGTTTGGCGACCTGAGTCTCTATGACTATTGGGCCTACCAAGTTGATAACGGAACTGGGGTCTATGGCTTAGTAACCGAATGGGTTTATCCAGCTCTAGCTTTTGCTCCAATTTGGATTGCTGGTGCACTCAACTTAGTTAGCTACGAAGTTTCCTGGCTGACTCTGGTTT
>WLDW01000052.1 GCA_009704605.1 Actinomycetota bacterium | reverse complement strand
TTCCCTTCGGCACACGAGGCTCAAATCCTTCATCATCTCTTCTAGGTTCATAAACGAGAGCTGCCGCCATGGCGGCTAGTCCTGCAGCGTCGAGACTCTCCCAGCTCTTGTTGCGAATAGCCTCGGAAACCAAGAGATCTCGTTCGCCATAGATACGAGCGAGCATCCGTCCTGAATCCGTAACAGCGAGGTCTTGATCTTTATCATCCAAGTAATCGAGTTCAATTAATAACTCGCATATTTTGTCGAAAGTGGAGGCTACCTGGTTGGTTCGACCTTCGATTTGGTCAATCGTTGCTTTGGTCTCGCGCTGCATCTTCCACCAGCGCTCTGCCCACCTAGCGTGAGTTTCACGGTCTTTACAGGAGTGACAAGGATGGGTTTTCATTCGAACCTTTAGCTCGGCAAGTTTGCGCTCCAGCTCATGCCTACCTTTTGTCTGTCTAATGTCTTTTCCTCGCTCTGCTCGAGTGTTGCCAACTGCGAGCACCTTCTCTATGTCGGTGAGTTCACGCCTAATGGATGAGTAGTGGAAGAAGTCGCCAAGATGGCATTCCATAGACTTTGCGTAGCCATCAAGTGAAATCTGCTTGTCACGTATTCCCCGAGCCATACCAACAACCGAGCGATCGGCTTGAAATTGTGCAAAGGATGTCTCAAGTACTTGCCTTGCTCTTGATCGACCGAACGCGTCAATTAGGTTCACCGCCATGTTTGCGGTTGGCTTGAATGGGCTGACCAAGGGGTAGCTCCTTCTACTGGCAAGACCCGCAACGCTTGCCGGGTCAAGATTCCCCGACCACTGAATAACCGAGTGACCGAGCGTGTCTATGCCTCGACGTCCCGCGCGACCAGTGAGCTGGGTATATTCGCCAGGAGTGATTTGCACTCGGGACTCCCCGTTGAATTTGTCAAGTCTTTCTAATACGACCGTTCGTGCGGGCATGTTGATGCCTAGGGCCAGGGTTTCGGTTGCGAAAACAACTTTGACAAGTTTTTTGAGAAAGAGCTCTTCTACAACTTCTTTGAAAGCAGGCAGCATGCCCGCGTGATGAGCCGCTATTCCACGTTCCAAACCACTTAGCCAATCAAAGTAACCAAGAGTGTCAAGATCCTCTTCCGCAATCGAGGAGCACTTACGCTCAACTATCTCTCTAATTTCGTCTTGCTGCTCACGACATGTTAGGCGCACGCCTCTTTGAAGGCAAGACCTAACTGCTGTGTCGCAACCGACACGAGAGAAGATAAAGAAGATTGCTGGGAGCAGATCATTATCGTCAAGGATTTCAACTACTTCAGGCTTAGAAACCTTTGGTATGCGTGAGAGACCTCGATCGAATGCGTTGTTCGACTTCTTGCCCTTGTTTATCTTCCCGATGGGAACACGAAGCTTTGCAGAATGCCTGCGTACCAGTTCCGCGCTTACTCTTTGCCCCTTGGTCCCGGGTTCGAATAGTTCCAGCAGTTCATCGCCGAACAGGACGTGCTGGTCCAAAGGCACGGGACGAACTTCCGAGACCACAATTACCGTGTCACCGCGAACTTCATCAAGCCACGCGCCAAACTCTTCGGCGTTGGAAACGGTTGCACTAAGAGAAACTAGGACAACATCCTTAGGTAGGTGCAAAATCACTTCTTCCCAAACCGCTCCCCTGAAACGGTCGGCAAGGTAGTGAACCTCGTCCATGACAACATATCCAAGGTCAATTAGGGATTCGGAATTGGCATATATCATGTTGCGAAGAACCTCTGTTGTCATAACGACAATCTGGGCTTCGGAATTGTTGTTGATGTCACCAGTTAGGAGCCCCACTCGATCCGGGCCATATCGCGTAACCAATTCGGCGTATTTCTGGTTACTCAGTGCCTTTATTGGGGTGGTGTAGAAAACCTTTTGGTTTTTCTCGATTGCTAGATGTATGGCAAACTCCCCGACAACCGTTTTGCCAGCCCCAGTAGGCGCAGCAACGAGCACACCCTTACCTAGAGCCAGTGCTTCACAGGCTTGTTCTTGAAAGGGATCGAGTTGAAAATCTAAAAGCTCTAGAAAGGAGTCAAAACTAGGACTCGCTCGTTTCGACTTAGCACGCTGATATCGCTCAGATGCGGTGAGATTGTCCATGATTTTTAGTTGTTTGCTTGCGGGGTCTCGAGTTCAATATCAATTGATTCTGATTTACGCGCCAGCCGCTTGTCATGCATTGTTGCAACTCCAGCAGCGACGAAGTACAGAATCAAAAGCGGAACCATAAGCAAGACCATCGCTGTCGGCTCAGCAGCGGGAGTTGCGATTGCGCCAACTACAGCAGAGACAAATATTGCCATGCGCCAGGACTTTAGGATGTTTTGCGCGGTGATAACTCCAGCGAAGTTAAGTAGAACTAGTACAACTGGTAGAACGAATGCGATGCCGAAAACAAGCAGTATTCGGATTGTAAACAGTATGTATTCGCTGGCGTTAATTACGTTCGCGCTACCCTCAGGGGTAAATCCAACAAGGACCTGAACAAATGTTGGAAGAGAAGACCAGGCTAGTGCGGTGCCTGCAAGAAACAAGGGAACGGCTACCACCACAAACCAAATTGTGTATTTGCGCTCTTTCTTCTTGAGCCCAGGGGTGATAAACGACCAGATGTTGAAAAGCCAAACTGGTGAGCTCATCAACACGCCAAGAAAGATGGAGACCTGAAGCCGCACGTCAAATGCCGAGACAACCGTCGGAAAGTTTATAGTTGCGTTAGATCCAGGTTGCTCGGCAAGTGCAACGATTGGTCGCTGCAACTCGGCGAACACATCATCGAACATGAACCAACCCGCGATAGAACCAGCGAGTAGGAAGATTGCCGACCAGAAAAGTCGATTACGAAGCTCTTTCAGGTGACCCGACAGGCTCATTTTGCCTTCGGGGTTTTGCTTCTTGACCACTTAGTTCTTAGTGGTGTTCTCACCCTCAACAGGCAGATCAGCCTGCTTGGTGTCGTCTGTTGACTTGATCTCCTTGCGGAACACCCTCATCGACTGTGCAAGAGACTTAGCTAAACCTGGAAGCTTTGGTCCACCCCATAGCAGCAAGACAATTGCCAGAATAATGATCCATTCCCAGCCCTGTAGACGCATCTCAATTCCTATCCGCTCAAGTTCTTATTGGATAAGCCTACGCTCTCCAGCTATCTTTCGTTAGCCTTTAGGGCTTCGAGGCTTCTTGGCGGGGGTCTGCCGCGTCTTGGCTAGGTCAGAATAGAACTTCACGGCCTCAGGGTATAGCTCAGTATCTTTCTGGAATCTAGCTACGCGATTGGCAAATGGATTGAGCTTTTTAGCAAGCTTTACTCCACTTATGCTCAACCTTGCGAATGCAAGTATCAGTGTTACGAGGCCAAGCCCTATTGCGACTAGCCAGATCCAAAGTTCCAACTGGCTTACTCCACTTTCTCGCTGGAAGCACTGGCCCCAAGCGCCCGATTCGCGTATTCAAAAACCACTCTACGTGCCGCTTCCGGCTCGATTACTCGGACATGTCCTGAGTACTTAGAGACAACTCTTCCGAGTGTGGAGATGTCCCCGATTGGTATTGATACCCTAAGTGTCTTATCGCCCACAGCTGGATACTCGGGCTTGTAATCAGCAAGCATTCCAAACCCCTCTGGATCGATGTCAAATACAACATTGGTATCACTATCGCTGACCGAGTAGATGCCTGAAGAATCGATTTCAGGATACTTTGCGCGAACTAGCTTCTCATTCTCAAGAGCAATGTCTCGCATTCTGTCGAGTCGGAATACTCTCACTTCCTTTTTGGTGCGACAGTAACCTCTGAGATACCAAATTGAGTCATTTGATTCCATGGAAATCGGTTCAATTTGCCTTGAAGTAACTTCGTTTGCGGCGTTTATGTAGGAGCAGCTAAGCAATCTATCTTCGCTGATGGCCTGCCTTGTAAGCGTTACTTCGACATCCACTCGAGAAGGGTGGACCTTGAAAGGCAATTCACTGGTGTGCTTACCACCATCGGAGAGCAAATTCATAAGCTCTGCAACCTCGACCCTGTCAGATTCATCAAGGACTGACTCTAGATAAGAAAGACCGCTTGCAATAGCCGCGGCCTGCCTGGTCGAAAGCCGAGGAACTGATTCTAGGGTTGGCGCGAAACTAACGTCTACGATTCCTTCCTCCAAAAGGTCGTAGTCAAGAAAGAAGAGCTCGTCAGGTCGATACATGCCAACACCCGACAACGAGATTGTTACCACGGCGTCATGAATCTCTTGTTCAGAGATTCCGAAGTGGTTGGCAACGTCAGCAATCTTCTGTTGTCTGTTTTGAATCAAATATCCAGTTAGCGCCAGCATAAAGTTGTAGCGCTCGGTTCCTGAAATCTTTGAGCTTTTAGGCATGAGACGCCCTTACCGCTTCAAGATTTACTTTCAGAATCTCCGCAAGCTCCGGTGGAGACAAAATCTCAATATGATCAACAAATTCCATTAGCTCTTCTGCAAGCAGATGGATGTCCATAAAGGAAACCTCAAACAGCTCTTGGTCAGCTTTCAGATCAAAATGGAACCAACCGGCACTTCGAGCCGGAACCTTTATTGTTGCCTTCAGGGATCTTCTTCGGCTATCCAGTTCGCTAATCGCTGCATTGACCTCGGATTTGCTTGGAGGCTCAAAGGTAAAGTCCTGGATGTCCACTTCGGACACGATACGTTTTAGCAAAAAGTTCCGAGACTCCTCCCTATCCAAGTCAAAGCCCAGAAGAAGCCATTGGCCAGAAATGTTTTGGATAATCCAGGGTTCAACATTTCTAACTTCAGCTTTCTCTTGATCCGGTTTTCGGTAATCGAAGGAAACCCTAGATGATGTCTCGATTGCGGTTGAAAGCGGTAAGAAAGAAAGTTCATGGGTGCGAATTCGTGGTGCAATGCCAATAAGGCTTGAAGCATCGGCATGCTCCCCCATCGCCCTAATGCGCATGATGGCATTGTTCGCATCTTTGGAAAGTGATGCTTTTGCCCAGACCTGCGCGGCAAGATTCATTAGGGCCACTTGCTTAGCGTTTAGCGAGGTACCGGACGGCCAAACAAAATCCTCATTCGCTATCAGGTATCTATACTCCTGATTATCATCCATGTCCTCGGGTGGGATAAATGATCTCCAAGCCACTCCAACGTTGGTTAGCAGAACCTTGTCTCGCTCGAATAAACGACTAAGAGATTCGTTGTCACCGCCTTGAACATAACGCTCTTTGTACCCTTGAACATTCGCGAAGATTTCAGCCTTGGTTAACCCTTGACTCGAAACCAACAGAGCGCAGGTGAGATTGAATAAGCGCTCCGAAAGATCGATTTTTGCTGGCATCAGCTACTGGCTACTGGTTCCTAGGATGTCGATGACGAAAACTAGAGTCGAGTTTGGCGGGATCGATGCACTCCCCTGCTGTCCGTAACCCAAAGCCGGCGGAATAACTGCTATCACTCTAGAACCAACTGATTGACCAACCACTGCATTCAAGAAACCTTCAATCAGCTGCCCTTGCGCCACCACAAACTGTGCTGGGGAACCCTTATCCCAGCTGGAATCAAACTTGGAGCCATCAGCCCACAAGAAACCGCTGTAGTGCATGGTGACGTTGTCACCTGACTTAACGGTTTCACCCGCACCCTTGATTAGCTGTGCGATACGCAACTCCGAGGGTGCCTCAGTGTTTGGGATCGTAATGCCGGGGATACCCGTCGGGGTCGTGACTACAGCTGGCAATCCAGCCTCTGGTGCGACTGCAGATCCTTGTGCTTGCTCTAGATAAACCCTTGAAAGATCAAATATGAATACGAAAGAGTCATTTGGACCTATGCCAAGGCTAGGAACGCCTCTGCCGTCATGGGCGTCTTTAGGTGGGAAGATCGCTACCACTCTTGAACCCTCTTTAGCTCCTGCTAAAGCGGAGCAGAAGTTAGGAACTGAATCAGGTCCAAAAAAACCAGGAGAAGGGTTCTTGCCATCAAATTCTGTTTGCTGCAGCAACTCACCAGTTGCTCCGTTGTAACCTGCGAACTCAAACTCAATCATGTTCTTACCGGTAAAAACTGCTCCATCGCCTTCGATAACAACTCTTGACTGAATCGAATCCGCTGTGATCGGAAATGCAAAAGTCACCGTTGGCTTAGTTAGTGGCGTATTTGAAACTTCGACCGATTCAACTTGCGCGCCACCTCCCGAAGGATCACAGGCGAGAGTAGCACTAGAGCTGCATCCAGTAAGGGTCAGTGAAACAATCAGAGCGCTCAGGGCAAGTGCTTTA
>WLDW01000051.1 GCA_009704605.1 Actinomycetota bacterium | reverse complement strand
ATACCGAAAACTGGAGCAAGAACTTTGCTGAAGTTTTCCATAAGGCCGACGGAAAACGACAGGTTCCATCCCCTGCTTCTTTATATATTTGCGCGCCAAGTAAAACCGATGACTCGGTGGCTCCAGCAGGTTATGAGAACCTCTTCGTCTTGGTTCCAATCGCAGCTGACCCGAGCATTGGTGGTTCAGGAGATGAGAAGTTTGAAAAGGCAGCTGACGAGATCATCAAGCAAATTAGTGATTGGTGTGAGATTCCAGATCTTGCCGAGCGCATTGTTCTTAAAAGAACTTACGGCCCAAGAGATTTCGTGAACGAACTAAACGCATGGTCAGGAACAGCCTTAGGTATGGCTCACACCCTGCAGCAGAGTGCTTTCTTTAGGCCAAAGAACAGATCTAAGAAGATCAAGAACCTCTTCTACGCCGGACACAACACCATTCCAGGAATTGGTTTGCCGATGTGTCTCATTGGTGCCGAGCTTGTTTATAAGTACCTGGTGGATGACCGATCCAATGGTCCTATCCAGGGCGAGCTTTCTCCTGTTCCAGCTGATGGCTGGAAGGGGCTCAAGTAAAACCTTCAGAATCTAAAGATTCTTATCAGCAAAAATTACCATTGCGTCATAGTGGTACTGACCTAATCCATTCGCCACCGCTTCGTAGCTTTCCTGGTAAGGCGAAGGGAGTATGTAACTCATAGCCAAGGACTTATAGCTATCGCGATCTGGCTTCCAAAACTGTAGACAGAATTCATAGTGCTGGCGCACTAACTCTTGAACTTTTTCATCCTCAGCGCCAAGCCCTTGCTCCATCGCAACCCTAAACCCCTCGGTGATTTGGCTAAAAGCGGCTGTGAATTGCTTGTTCTCTGCTTCCGAGTAGTTGTTCACATATTGGCCACTATGGTAACCAAAGAGATTGCTCATGTTCTAATCCTACAAATAGCTAGTTTCTCAAAACTGCCTTTTGGTGTTTAGCTAGTTGATGGAAGGAGCTATTGTCAGAGATTATGTACGGAAGTTACTTGATTGTTCTTATCCTCTCGCTTTTTGGGCTATACCTTTTGGATCACACCCACAAACTCGCCTTCACGGTTGATGCCAAGCGTTCTTTGCTTTCGATGGTCCCAGCATATGTATTGTTCTTGATTTGGGACATCGCCGGTATCGCAACAGGTATTTTCTTCCGCGGCCAGAACACTTTGTTGACTGGCATTCAAGTGTTTCCAGAATTTCCAATTGAAGAGCTCTTCTTTTTAGCCCTGCTCTGCTACAGCACCCTCATTGTTTTCACCTGGGTTCAAAAAACTCTGACTGCTAGAGAGTCAGGTGGCAGATGAGCTACGCGCTGCTGAATTTGATCTTTACTGTTCCGGTGCTAGTTGTGCTGTTTGCCTACCGCTGGCTAGCTCACTGGGGCACCCTTTGTTACACACTTGTAGCTCTGTTGTTGATGACCGCGGTGTTCGATAACTTCATTGTTGGATCCGGCATCGTGGCCTATGACCCAGCACTACTTTCAGGCGTATTCATCGGCTTTGCCCCCATTGAGGACTTCGCATACACACTAGTTGCAGCGGTGCTAGTACCGATGACCTGGTGGTGGCTCGGTAGTAGAGTCAAAAAGTGAAAGCTTTAGTGTCTCTGTTCTGGAGCTCAAGACCAGTTTCTTGGGTGAACACAGCTTTTCCGTTTTTTGCGGCCTATCTATTTGTTTCGGAACGCATTGATCTAACTCTTATACTTGGCACGCTTTTCTTTCTGATTCCATACAACTTCTTGATGTATGGAATCAACGATGTCTTTGATTTTGAAAGTGATCTTCGAAACCCTCGCAAGGGCGGTATCGAAGGTGCGCTATTGGATCCTAAGTATCACTCCCTAACCATTTGGGCTTCGGTGGGCTTCGCAGCAGTCTTTGTTGTTTACCTTCTACTTGTTGGGTCCTTGGAGGCCAATTTGTGGCTCGGGTTAACTCTTCTTGCCGTGCTTGCTTATTCGGTTCCGAAGCTCAGATTCAAGGAGCGGCCCTTCTTGGATTCGTTTACCTCAGCCGTTCACTTTGTTGGCCCAATGGTTTATGGCCTGGTGCTAGCCGGTTCAGCGATTACTGACCCAAAGGTAATTGAGGTACTTATCGCCTTCATGAGTTGGGGTATGGCAAGTCATGCCTTTGGTGCAGTTCAAGATGTTCGGGCCGACAGAGAAGCTGGTATCAAATCGGTTGCTACTCAAATCGGTGCAAGAAACACGGTGCGCTTTGCCTTCGCGCTTTACATTGTCGCTGCCTTGGTTGTTATGACCATTGGTTGGCATGGTGTCGTGGCATCGCTTGCTGTGGTGCCTTACTTGGTAATCATCTCGCCGTATCTGAATATCACTGATCAAGATTGCGAAAGAGCTAATGGTGGTTGGAAGAAGTTTATTTGGTTGAACTTCGCAGCTGGTGCGCTAATTAGCCTGGTAGTAATAAATTATTTTCAAGCTAACTAAGCTGCACGCTTAGTCCACGAAATAACATTTCGTGGATTAAATCCCCTGCCGCAGTAAAGGCAAGAAAGCTTTGCCTTGGGGCTCTTGAATCTGTAATGACGGTGTCCGTTGCGGCATTCGCCAACCCACTTGGCAGTTTGCTCGGCAATTTCTTTGCCGGTGAATTTCTCAGCACGGTAGCCAATTGATTTGGCAGTATTTTTCCAGTTCGGTCCATGTCCTGCTGACTTGCCAGCAAGGGCGTGGGCAATCTCGTGCAAGATAACCTGCTCAGACTGGTCGATGCTGTGATACTCGATGATGTACTTAGACAACGAGATCTTGTGATCGCTGTAATTACACAAACCCGCGCGCTGCTTTGCTGAGTCAAAGACAAACTCCCAGTTAGCACTTAGCCCGTGCTCACGCATCTTGTCCTTGGCTAGCTGCTCCACAAACCCAAAGCGAGTTATCTTCATGCGCTGCAATCTGGTTTTTCCTTTAGAAAAGGATCTGCCAACAATAAATCCCAGGGCTTCCAGGCTTCTTGAAAGTTCTTGCTCCCCCAGTTCGAGGGCAACTCGAACCTCGAGATAGTGATGGTAGGCAAAGACGTCTCTTAGAAACTCCTGATCGATTAGATCAGGCGAGGGAACCTCAAGGATTTGTGATTTGTCAGCCATAACCAAATAACCCTAACCCCGATGAAGATTCTGGCTGGTAGCTAGTGTCCCTTGGGGTGCCAGACGGTCTTGACTTCCATAAAGGCCAGAATTTGCTGCAGCGAACCCTTGGAACCAGTTCTACTAAACGCTCCTGGTCGAACAACTCGCTTTAGAGTCTCGGCTCCGCGGATCTCAAGATCCACTGGATCAGAAGTTCCTTCAAGATCCAGCGCGTTGACGTCCTGATGAGAGGCAAGCCAAGGTGCCATTTCAGATTCTTTACCGGTGAGAACATTTACTACCCCGCCTGGTAAATCACTGGTTGCCAAAACCTCAGTCAAGGTAATTGCAGATAGCGGTAGCGATTGACTGGCGACAACAACAACCGAGTTTCCGGTGACAATCACCGGAGCAATTGTGTTCACAAGTCCAACCAGTGAACTCTTTTGTGGAGCAAAGGCTGCAACAACGCCGGTGGGCTGGTTAGTTGAGATATTGAAGTAAGGTCCGGCAACCGGGTTCATTGAACCTGCAACAGAGTCGACTTTGTCTGACCAACCCGCGTGCCAAACCCAAGAATCGATGGCAGCATCAACTTCTTGGTTGGCTTGCTTTTCTGTTACTCCAGTGAGAGTTCTAATCTCTTCGACGAACTGTTCACGTCTTCCTTCAAGCATTTCTGCGATTCGGTAAAGAATCTGTCCGCGGTTATAGGCGGTAGCTGATTCCCAACCGGGTTGAGCAGCCCTTGCTGCAACAACTGCATCTCTGGCATCTTTTCTAGATGCCAGGCAAACGTTGGCAACGAATTCACCTTTGGAAGAAAGTAGCTCGTAGGTTCTACCGGACTCGCTTCTTGGAAACTTACCGCCGATAAAGAGCTTGTATGTTTTCTTGACGTCTAATCTCATTAGTTGTCTCCCTTCAGGTAAGCAAGCAATCCGTGCCTGCCGCCCTCGCGGCCGTAGCCCGATTCTTTGAAGCCACCAAATGGGCTGGCTGGATCAAATTGATTAAAGGTATTGGCCCAGATAACTCCAGCATTCAGCTGGTCGGCAACCTTCAGAATTCTTGAACCCTTCTCGGTCCAGATACCTGCCGATAAGCCAAACGGGGTGTTGTTCGCCTTGGCTACCGCCTCGGCTGGGGTTCTAAAGGTAAGTACCGAAAGCACTGGACCAAAGATTTCCTCGCGGGCAACGGTGTTGGTTGGAGCAACTCCGGTGATCACGGTCGGTGCGTACCAGAAGCCCTTCTTTGGAATCTCGCAGTTAGGAGCCCAGGCCTCACCGCCTTCTTTAACACCCAACTTCACAAGCTTCGTGATTTTATCCAGCTGCATCTTGGAGTTGATTGCACCGATGTCGGTGTTCTTATCGAGCGGATCGCCAAGCTTGAGAGTTTCCATGCGACGCTTGAGCTTCTTTAGTAGCTCATCTTGAATTCCTTCTTGAACAAGCAACCTTGATCCGGCACAGCAAACGTGACCTTGGTTAAAGAAGATGCCGTTGATGATGCCTTCTACCGCTTGATCAAGCGGTGCATCGTCAAAGACGATGTTGGCGGCTTTGCCACCAAGTTCTAGAGTTACCTTCTTGTTTGTTCCGGCAACCTGCTTGGCAATTAGTCTTCCTACTCCTGTGGAACCGGTGAAGGCAACCTTGTTGACGTCTTTGTGGGCAATCAGGTCTGCACCTGTTTGACCGAAGCCAGTAATGATGTTCACAACACCGTCAGGCAAGCCTGCCTGCTGACAGATCTCGGCAAAGATAAGTGCTGTTAGTGGTGTGGTTTCGGCTGGCTTTAGAACAACGGTATTTCCGGCAGCAAGTGCTGGAGCAATTTTCCAAGCCAGCATCATCAGTGGGAAGTTCCACGGAATAACCTGAGCTGCAACACCGTGAGCTTTCGGATTTACACCTAATCCTGCGTAATCGAGTTTGTCTGCCCAACCGGCGTAGTAAAAGAACCAGGCGGCAACAAGTGGAATGTCGGCATCCCTGGTTTCTTTGATTGGCTTGCCATTGTTGAGTGTCTCTGCAATGGCTAGCTCGCGAGCGCGTTCTTGAATGATTCTTGCGATTCGGTATAGGTACTTGCCTCGCTCAGCGCCAGATAACTTAGACCAAACCTTTTCATATGCGTTTCTAGCGGCCTTGACCGCTAGGTCAACATCCTTGGCGGTTGCGGTTGAGATCTCGGCAAGCACCTCTTCTGTTGCAGGGGATATGGTCTGGTAGGTATTGGATGGCTTGGTGAACTTACCGCCGATGAAGTGACCATAGCTGGATTGGAAGGTAACAAGGGCCCTTGATTCTGGGGCTGGCGCGTATTCAAACATTTCTTACCTCTTAGTCCACGGTCACATAGTCGGGACCGGAGTAGTTTCCGGTCTTTAGTTTTTGTCTTTGCATCAGTACATCATTTAGCAAGCTGGAAGCTCCAAAACGGAACAAATCTGGTGTTAGCCAATCTTCTCCCGCTACCTCTTTTACTACTACCAGATACTTGATGGCATCTTTGGCGGTTCTAATACCACCTGCTGGCTTCACACCTATCTTGATACCAGTTTGGTCATACCAGTCACGAACCGCCTGAAGCATCAAAAGGGTTATTGGAATAGTTGCGTTCACGGTTACCTTGCCAGTTGAGGTCTTGATGAAATCTCCCCCGGCGAGCATTCCAAGGTAACTTGCCCTTCGGATGTTGTCGTAGGTCTGCAGCTCACCGGTTTCCAGAATGACCTTCAGGTGGGCAAAGCTGCCATCTTTTCTTTGGCAGGCTTGTTTCACAGCCTGGATCTGTTTGTATACCTCGAGGTAGTTGCCAGACAAGAAAGCTCCACGGTCAATGACCATGTCGATCTCGTCTGCGCCTGCTTTGACAGCATCTTTAGTGTCTTGCAGCTTTACGGCAACCGATGCTCGTCCAGAAGGAAAGGCGGTTGCAACTGCTGCCACGTATATGCCTGACTTGCCAAGAGCTTCCTTGGCAAATGGAACCATGTCGCCGTAGACGCATATTGCGGCAGGTCTTGGGCAATCCAAATCTGTTGGATCTGGAGTGAGAGCCTTAAGGCAAAGTGATCTGACTCGCTCTGGTGTATCCATACCCTCGAGGGTTGTTAGATCCATCATCTTGATGGCGGCATCTAGTGCCCAGGCTTTTGATGTTGTCTTTATGGATCTTGTTCCAAGACCGGCAGCTCTTGCTTCAAGGCCTACCTTGTCTACGCCTGGGAGAGAGTGCAGCCAACGCCGAAGGCTAAGGTTCGTGATTTTGCCACCAACCATAGCTTCAGGTTCAAATTTTTTGGGCAACT